>JACQZI010000031.1 GCA_016207825.1 Planctomycetota bacterium
AGTTAAGGTTTAAGGGTAACATAATGAATCTGTTTAAGTTTGTTAGCAGAGGTTATCGGAAAGAAAAAGCCATAGCGTAGAGGTAAAACAGCTAATAAACCGAAAGAAGAAACTTATAAAAATTATTCAACAGAGCAGGGTGCCCCCGAAGTAAAACGGAGTGGGGTGACTTAAATGTGATTTTCAGTGGTTAGGACTATAGTCCTATACCATAAAAATAATATGAAATCGGCCTGGTTAAACGAGATAACGGAAACCCTTTCAAAAGGCGCTTCCTGCCAACTGGGCGGGCTGTGGGGCTCCTCTTACGCATACATATTATCAGAAGCCTTAAGCCGCCTGCCCGAAGGGAAAAAACCCAAAACGCTTCTGGTCGTCTTGCCGACTATAGAAGAAGCAGAGCTTGCCGGAGATGATTTCGCCTCGTTCATGGGGAAAGGAAAATATGCCTTAGAACTATTCCCTTTCAGCGAGACGGGCGATATCTCAACCGAGCCGGAAGTATTCAGCCGTAGATTGCAGGTTGCCTCAAAATTAATCTCCGGAACTCTTCCCGAAACGATTATTATCGCTTCCGTCCAGGCATTGGCGCAAATGATTCCCTCCCCCAAAACGTTGCTGCGGGATTTTATCACCCTGAAAACCGGCGAGAGTTTCAATGCGGATAAAATCTCCGCCCGCCTGATTGACGAAGGCTTTACGCGGCAATCCGAAGTAACCGCGCCGGGCGAGTTCTCCGTCCGCGGCGGCATTATCGATATATTCTCTCCGGACAGCTCTACTCCGGTCCGCATCGAACTCTCCGGTGACAAAATAGAATCCCTGCGCGCCTTCAGCCCGGATGACCAAAGCTCGCGCGAGGCGATGGATGAAATAAAGCTGTGCCTCAATAAGCTGGAACAGGCAGAAAGTTATCTCGTTGATTATCTGCCCAAGAACACTTTAATCGCCGTCAAGGAGCCGTCTCTGGTTTATGAGCATCTTGCGCCGCAGGGAGAAGAAATAGTAAAAAAGATACAATCATATCAACATATAAGCTTTCAAACCTTACCAACTGTTGAAGGGGCAAACTTCCAGATAACCTCTCTCCAGCGCTTTAACGGCGGCTTGACCGGCATTGCCGGCGAACTGGAAACGCTCATCCAAAAAGGTTTAGCGCTCACCATCTTCTGCCAGAACAAGGCCGAAGTCAGCCGCCTGCACGAGCTCCTGCCGCGCGGGGAAAAAGATATCGAGATTAAAACCGGACGGCTCAACGCCGGATTTATCTTCCCGGAAATATCCCGCGCCTTTATCAGCTACAACGAGCTCTTTAACCGCTACCATAAACCGCGCCGCTTCCGTTCATCAAAGGAAGCCGATAAGGCAAAAGCAGATCTGCTTGAACCCTTTCTGGATTTGGAAAAAGGAGATTTTGTCGTCCACCTGAAATACGGCATCGGACGCTTTAAAGGAATCGAACAGCTCGATAAAAACGGGTATCTCCACGAATACCTGGTGATAGAATACCAGGACCGCGCCAAAATCTATGTCCCGGTCCATCAGGCGGACATGGTGGAAAAATATATTGCCGGAACCGACCGTCCGCCGCAGCTTTCGCGCCTGGGCACGGACCAGTGGGATATCCGCAAGGAACGGGTCAAGACCGCGATTTCCCATTTCGCCCGCGAGTTGTTGGAAATACAGGCGCTGCGCGAAACACAGAAAGGCATCGCCTTTCCGCCGGATACCGAATGGCAGAATGAATTCGAGGCGGCCTTCCCTTACGAAGAAACACCCGACCAGCTCCAGACCAACGAAATAATCAAAGAGGATATGAAATCATCACAGCCCATGGACCGGCTTATCTGCGGGGATGTCGGCTACGGCAAGACCGAACTTGCCATACGCGCCGCCTTCAAAGCCGCCGCGGCCGGTTACCAGGTGGCCGTGCTCGTCCCGACCACCATTCTCGCCCAGCAGCATTACCAGACCTTCCGCGAGCGTATGGCGGATTATCCGGTCCGGGTAGAAATGATTTCCCGCTTCCGGAGCAAATCCGAACAGCAGAAAATTATCGCGGATGTCCGGGAAGGCACGGTTGATATCATCATCGGCACTCACCGGCTGGTCCAGCCGGATATCGAATTTAAGAACCTCGGGCTGATTGTAATAGACGAGGAACAGCGCTTCGGGGTGGAACACAAGGAACGCCTGAGGAAACTCAAGGCGCTGGTCGATGCCCTGACCCTGACCGCCACGCCGATTCCCCGGACGCTCCATATGTCCCTCTTGGGCATCCGCGATATTTCCACTCTTGCCACTCCGCCCCTTGACCGCCGCGCGGTCGTTACCCAGATTATCCCCTTTGATGAATCCATTGTCCGTATGGCAATCACACGCGAGTTGAAGCGCGAAGGCCAAATCTATTTCGTCCATAACCGCATCTATGATATCGAAAAGATTGCCGACCGGATAAAGGCAATCGTGCCGGGCGCGCGCGTGGCTGTTGGCCACGGGCAATTGCCGGAGGCGGAACTGGAAGAAACCATGAAGAAGTTTATCGAGGGCGAAACCGATATCCTCGTTTCCACCAACATCATTGAGTCGGGGCTGGATATCCCGCGGGTCAATACCATCTTTATCCACAATGCGGATAATTTCGGCCTGGCGGATTTACACCAATTAAGGGGGCGTGTCGGAAGATACAAGCACCAGGCGTATGCTTATTTGATTGCCTCTCCCAAAGTATCAACCGGTGACGCCACCAAACGCCTGAAGGCAATCACGGAGTTTAACGAACTCGGCGCCGGGTTTAAGATTGCACTGCGCGATATGGAAATACGGGGCGTGGGGAATATCCTGGGGCGCGAACAGCACGGGCATATCGCCTCGGTCGGCTACGACCTCTATTGCAAACTGCTCGAGCAATCCGTAAAAATGCT
The DNA here is from genome assembly GCA_016207825.1 of Planctomycetota bacterium. Classification (NCBI taxonomy): domain Bacteria; kingdom Pseudomonadati; phylum Planctomycetota; species Planctomycetota bacterium. The sequence continues at coordinate 2,925 of JACQZI010000031.1, forward strand.
CAAGGGCGCGAAAACCGGGCAGGAAGTGAAATCCTCCTCCCCCGCGGAAACGAGCATAGAGTTAAGGTTGAATGCTTATTTACCGGTTGATTATGTCACCTCGGAAAAGCAGAGGATGAAGCTCTACCGCAAAATCAGCCGTATCTCCGGTGTCGGGGCAGCGAACGAAATACGCAATGAACTTAAAGACCGCTTTGGAACGAGCATACCGCCGGAAATCGAAAACCTGCTGGAACTGGCTCATATAAAAATACTGGCTCAAAGACATTCTATAGTATCCATTGTCCAGATCGAAGAACCCAAGAGCCAGCTTATCTTACATTATATGGACAGCGCCAAGGCGAAGAAGCTAAAGAACAAAAACCGTGAAGTCGTGAGGATTGTTGACAATGACACGATGCATATAAACCTGCCGCCAAAGATTGCGGACGAGCCCGATAAGCTTCTTGAATTTGTTAAGAAGGTGCTCTCGTAAACAGTGATAACGCTATTATATGATGCATATAACATGTTGCTTTATATTTAATATAATGTATAGTCCGGTATCATTTATATTTGATGCGCATGAAAAAACAATCGGACAAATTGTAATTTCTATTGACAAATTGTCCGGGTTACTATTTAAGAATGACACCTCCCAGTTATAAACCACCTAATTCGGGGAACAATTTAATTTTATGCTAATATTTTGCAAAATGACCGGCAGACGGTCAAATCACATGGTATCAAAAATGCGTCTCGATATTTAACCGGTTTAAAAAGCGGTTTATTTCCATGAAGAGGGGCGATTCAATGTAAGAGAATTATCGACTTTTATAACGTCATCAAACTGACAGGTTGCTAAATGCTTTGTTTTTATCTTCATGTGAAAATCAGCCACCTGTTTTAATTCCTCGGCTCTTCTGCCGATTGGTATAACAACTCCGATTCTTTTTGCCGGGAATTTTTTCTTAATACTCGCTATTGCGGGAATTAAATCACTATCACCGGAAATTATTAGTGCCGTATCCCATGTATCATCTATTGCTGTTTGGAAAAGATTTATCGCAATATTTACATCCGTTCTCTTTTCTCTAAAAGTATTATAAGATTTATGGCAAACCGGACAGGTTAAATCTATATATCGAAATACGCCTAAAATCGGTTTTACATTAACAAATTGCAATGCTTTTACATAAGTTTGATGCCTGTTTAACTTATCTTTATTCCAAGTTGAATAAGCGGTGAAATAATAGATCTCAATGATTTCGGTGTTTTTGGGATTTATGAAACAAGCGGCTAATTTTGCAAGATTTAACCATTTATATTTATAAAAAAATGGGCGAGCGTTTAAAGAATGGTAAAGATTAAATCCATCAATAAAAACGGTGACTCTATTCATTTTGATATCTAATCAAAAAAAAACCCGAACCCACAAGGAGTTCGGGGCCAACAAGATATTACATCTTATTGGGATGATCGTTAGCCATATATTAATACAAGGGGTTTCCTAAGTCAAGCTTTTAGCGTTTTTTACTCTTGTTATTTTATCGGATATTTCCCCTGCTTTCTACACTAATACTATAACTTTTAAACGGCAGATTGTCAACGGAAATTTTTACCGCGCCAGACAAGCTTTTGGAATTGGCAAAAAATATACTTCCGTAAAAAACAATTGGAAAAATTGTCCGGCGGTTGAAAAATCAATGTTTTCCTCATGTATCCCACCGCAGTTGCTCCACAGCCGCCCCTGAGTCGCTCTTGGTATCTTCCGGATACGCTCTATAGCCCTTCCGGAATACGCCCATATATCTGCCGGAATGCGTTCCTGTCCTTACCTGAATGCCTCTATGTACTTACCGGAATGTATTCCCACTCCATCCGGAATAGCTGCACAATCTTAAGGGAATAGTGCCGGACTATTACCGCCTCATATACGGAATATTAAAGGAGCACGGCCTGATACTCACCGGAGCATCTCTATAGCCGCTCCTCCACATGCCCGGTACCGTACCCCCTCCCCCCCGGTATCATTTTTAAGGGGAAATTCGTAATATATTGACTTTTGATATATGAATCCTATTATAATTAGGTTTGAGATAATAGGTTTTACCCCTAAAAAAGGGTTTTAGTGCTAAAGGCGTAGACTATTTATACAGGAACTGTTGCTTTAGGTTACATAAATAGTTGTCTATGAAGACAGAAACGGTTGTTAAAACGCCCTTTAAACGAATTATATGAGCCCTAAACGAGTAATAATAGTCCTTCCTCCTTCGGAATATACCAGGTTAAAGGATTATATGATTAACCTCAGCATACAGGGAAAATGGAAAGAACGGCGGCGGGCAGAAGCGGTTATTAAGGCAAGCGACGGATTTTCCGTCCCGCAAATCGCCGAAATAACAAAATCGAATAAACGCTCGATTTACCGCTGGATGAAAAACTATCAGGACAAAGGCATATACGGATTATACCGGGCGATTTATCATATCAAATTAACCGACGTGCAGGTGGAAGAACTGCTGAAAACAAGCAACTGGGCCGCGGTGAAAAACCGCAAGACTCTTAAAAAATTCCGCGATCGGTGGACTTTCCGCGAGATGTCCGAATGGGTAAAAAATAAATGGGGTATCAAGATTTCTCCGGAAGCGGTAAGGAAGATGACCTACCGCCAGTTAAAACCGTGGCTTCCCACCCCGCGCAAAAGAGCTGAAATTGATACAAAACCGCCGCTGGAAAAGAAGTAAGCCACAGAAGAACACTGAAGCACACAGAAAAGCACAGAAAACCGCGGATTGAACAGATTTAGCGGATTATTTATTCTGGATTTTTATCTTTGTACGCCTTATTAAGCAAACCGGACATTAAATCCCTTAGTTCATTACATTCATATCTCTTGGAAAGCTTACCATATAATAATTCAGCGCCCTTATCTCCATGTACTATCAGTTTTGCATCAGCCTCATTGTTTGAATTACCCGTAAAGAAATATACCGTACCCAACAAGCACATACACCAACCTTTTGAAGGATACGATTGCTTAAGAGTCCCCCAGAGATTATTAAGCGCTAATTCATCAGTAATTGTAACGGCAACATTCGAACCGACACTGCTTTCGCTTCCTTGTAATACTATTTTTGTTATCTTATTCCGAGATATGTCATTAGATTCCAAATAATCTGCTATTGATGATGCTTTTATAGAATCATTAGTCTGACAAGACCCAGCTAATATCGCTCCAATTAGCATCAATACGATTAATAAACATTTCTTCATCTTTTTCCTCCTGTTTTCATGGTCTGCTTAGCTTTAAGACATATAATCGCTTGATTAAGATACTGATAAGCAATATTAAGCCAAAAACACCACCTTCAATCAAATATTCCTGCATATTATTCCAGGTGGACCAGTCGTTAGTTGACGCCCAATGGAATAGCGGAATGGGAAAGTGTATCCTTAGCGATGAAAAGGGCCAGAATGGATTTAAGCCATTGCCCTGATTATATAATGTATCAATCCCCAAGTGGGATAAAATACACAGCCAGTTAAAGAGGAAGAGCCTGCCCAAAGAGAACTCCCTGAAAAAGGATGCCAGCCTTTCAACCGGAATAAGCAAGGCGGTAACGATTGATAAAACGAGTAATGAGTGGGAAAAGTAATAAAGCTCGTGCCCCCAATAAGGGAAATTGGAATCGGGCAGGTTTCCCAAGATAGCCGCTATGATAATAACCGGAATCAGTTTCTTCCCTGATATTTGAGAAGGAACTATCAGGATGCCGACCGACGCCCCCATCAAACCATGTCCGACGAGTGTCATATTTTTCTTATTATTTTCACCGCGGAGACGCAAAGGACGCTGAGTTAGTATCAGGAGCTTTTTTATTAAGCAGCTTCTTCACTATTAAATAAACAATTAAAACCGCTAAGGAATATATTAAAACGTCTAATATTAATCCCGGGAAATTAATTGCCCAATCAACATCGCCGTATCCGTAGCACAAACACGGATAAATAATAACACTGAGCGGATATCCTCTTACTGATGAGGTACATATATCTTCCTCATGATAAAACAGGGTTAATCCTGTAATAACGAATCCGATTAAAACGATTGTGATTAATGCCTTTTTCATTTCATCAGTGCGATAATCTTTTGGGATGAATCAGGATTTCCTAAGGTTTTGCTCGCCTCCGCCATTTTGCTTAATGTTGGTTCGTCAAGTAATACTTTCTCAATGATGTGTTTCAGCTTGTCGGGTGAGAGGTCTTTTTGCTCGATAAGAATACTAGCATTTTGGTTCGTCATGCCTAACGCGTTGTAATACTGATGATTCTCCGCGGCGTAGGGGAAGGGAACCAAAACCGCCGGAAGTCCAAGCGCGGTCAGCTCAGCAATGGTAATACCACCCGAGCGCGCCAGCACCAAATCAGCCGCGCTGTAAACCGTGCTCATATCCTCGGTAAACGGGGAAAGATGATAGGATAAACCATCACATTTACTATACGCCTCTTTAAGCGCGGGATAATCCTTTTCTCCGCATAGATGTATAAGGGCGATTCTGTCTTTATATGATTTCACGAGGTCGATATTATCAAGGATGAACCTGTTGATAGCCTCTGCCCCCTGACTCCCGCCGATTATGGCAAGGGTTTTACGGGAAGGGTTAATCCCGAGTTTCGAAGCGGCGTCGCGCCGAGCTATCCTCTTTATCTCATCCCGGACCGGGCTTCCGGTAAGCCGCGCCCGTAAGGGATTTGCCAGATGCCTTGCCGAACCTTTCCACTGGCAGGCGACATATCTCGCCCAGGCGGAAAAGCGCCTCGTAACCTTACCCGGCAGGACGTTCTGCTCAAGAAGGATAATCGGAATCCCGCGCATCTTGGCGACCAGGAGCGTGGAAAAAGAGCCATATCCGCCCAGTCCGATGACGCAATCCGGATTAAATCTGCTCATAATCCGGTATGCGGTGTTTACGGATTTAATCAGCTTAAAGATAAATAACGGGGAGGCGCTCAGGCGAGGAGAAGAGACTATTTTATAATCAAATTGATATCGCGCGAGCTGTTTGGCGTCAAAGGGGCGGTCGGTGCAGAGAAACAGCGTTTCGTTTTTAGTTGTCAGTTGTTTGTCCTTACGGGAAAGGGATTGGGCTAAGGCGATACCGGGAAAGAGGTGTCCGCCTGTTCCGCCGCCGGCAATAACTATTTTCATAAAAGAAGTTAGTTGTTAGTGGTTAGTTGTTAGTTGATAGTTGTTAGAATATTATAAATCTGATTACTGACCACTAACCACTGACTACTTTTTCCGCAGGCGCCGGTTTCTTCTCCGTCTGCTTGGCTATATTAAGGAGTATGCCCACTCCGCACATGGTGGCAAGGATTGCCGAGCCGCCGTAACTGATAAAGGGCATGCCCATCCCCTTGGTCGGCATGGAGGCGGTGACCACGGCAAGATTAAGCAATGCCTGCAGGGTGATAATCAAGGTGATTCCCAAACTCAATAGCGCGGCAAAGTTATCCGTAGATTTCCTAAAGACCTGCCATCCTTTCCAGAAGATGAGGAAGAACAGGAACATGATAAACATAATGCCGATAAACCCGAATTCCTCCCCGATGATTGCCATTATGAAATCCGTATGCTGCTGAGGGAGGTAAAAGAGTTTCTGCTTGGAAAGGCCGATGCCGGCCCCGTTAAAGCCGCCCGCGCCCAGCCCGATAAGCGCCTGGTTTATCTGGTAGCCCTTGCCGCCCGGGTCTGCCGTCGGGTCAAGGAAGGTCGTGCAGCGGTCCACGACATGCGGGAAAAAGACGAACGCCGCGATTGCCCCTAAGACGACGACGGAAGCGACTATCGGAACGGTGTGCATAAGCTTCGCCCCGCCGACGAATATGAGGATGCTGGCGATTATGACCAGAAACGCGGTCGTCCCGATATCAGGCTCGACCATGATTAATCCCAAGACCACTCCGATGATGATAAGGAGCGGAAGCAGGCCCTTTTTAAAGTCGCGCAGCCGCTCCGGGTCCTTGCTGATAAACGCGGCGATGAATATGATAAGCCCGAACTTGACGAACTCCGAGGGCTGGAATCCGACCGGACCTATTTTTATCCAGCGGTGCGCCCCGTAATAATATCTGCCGACGCCCGGGACAAATACCGCCACCAAGAGCCCGGCCGTTACGAGGAGCATGATAAAGCTGATTTTGGAATAGAATTGGTACGGGATTTCCTTGATTAAGAGCATCGCCACGATGGAAATGAGCACCCAGGTCAGGTGTTTATTGAAGAAGAAATATCCGTTGGAGAATGACGAGGTGCGCTCGGCAAGGAAGAAACTGCTGGAATAGACCATGACCACGCCGATACAGATAAGCGCAAGCACCGCGCACAGGAGCACCCGCCGGTTTTTCAGCATAGATTTTATATAGTATTCAGCTTAATCCCTGCCCGCCGCAGGCAGGCGTGTACAAACAACACTATTTATATTATCGTTAAAAGACCTCTATCTTCAACAGGGCAATACTCAAAAGCGCCAGAATCGCCGCGACAATCCAGAAGCGGACGGTTATTTTCGGCTCCGCCCATCCGGCAAACTGGAAGTGATGGTGTAAAGGAGCTATCTTAAAGACGCGTTTGCCCCATCCGCGGAAGGAGATGACCTGGATGATGACAGAGAGCGTTTCTATGACGAATATCGCGCCGACCAGGAATAGCAATAATTCCTGCTTGGCGCAGACGGCGATAAATCCTAAGGCGCCCCCAAGCGCGACCGCGCCGGTATCGCCCATAAAGACCTCGGCCGGATGGGAATTGAACCAGAGGAAACCCATTGCCGCGCCGACTAGGGCGGCACTGAAAACGGTCACTTCCCCCACGCCCGGGACATAGGGAATTCCCAAATATCCCGAATAGTCAACACGGCCGACGACGTAGACCATGATGGTGTAACCCAGAACCGCCATGCTCAGGCATCCTATAGCCAGGCCGTCTAATCCATCCGTAAGATTGACCGCGTTGGAACTCGCCGTGATGACCAGCGCCACGAATATCGGATAGAACCAGCCTAATTCGATGGTGGTCTTGAATAATGGAATATAAAGTTTGGTCGCGTCCGGGAGATGCGTCCGGAAATAATACCATAGGCCGAAACCGACGGCCAGGCCCAAGAGCATCTGGCTGAAAAACTTGGTGGATTTGGTGATGCCGTGCTGCTTGGCGGCGGTCAGCTTGACGTAATCATCGATGAAGCCGATTAACCCGAGGCCGGTCGTCAAGAGTATCGCGTAGACGACGAAGATATTATTGAGGCGGCCGAAGAGGAGCGTCGCCCCGATTAGCCCCAGGAGTATGATGATTCCGCCCATGGTCGGGGTGGAGGATTTGCCTTCGTGCAGTTTTACCAGAAGTTCGGAATCCTTTTTCTCCGTGCGTTCGGCGATTTTCTTTGCTTTAAGCACCCGGATAATCATGGGCGCGACTATCAGGCACAGGACAAAGGCGAACATGGCGGCGAATGCCGAACGGAAAGTGATGTATTTGAACTGCTCGAAAATGGGGGAAATCAAACGATATAACATAAAATTACTTCCTCTTTAGGGCATGTTTGGCCCTTTTTAGCGTTTCTTCTAATCCGACAGCGCGCGAGCCTTTTAATAAGACCAGGTCGCCTTTTTTTAGGTAGCTCCCGAGGTAATCGCCTGCCTGGGCGGCCGAGGAGAAATAGGATAAAACAATCTTACCCGTCCTGGGGAATTTCTCATAAATCCGCTGGGCGGTTATCCGTGTTTCTTCTCCGACGGCAAGGACGGCATCAGGCTTAGCGGAAATTATTTCATCCGCGATTTGGGCGTGGTATTTTTTGGAATAAGCGCCCAGTTCATTCATCGAGCCGAAGACCAGAATCTTGCGCCCTTTGGCATCAATTGATTTCATTTCGTGGATGGCGGCCGCGGCCGACTGCGGATTGGAATTATAGGCGTCGTTTATGAATGTCACGCCGCCGGCGGATTCCTTTTCCATGCGCATTGCCGGTAGGTGAAAACTCTTCAGGGCGTTTACAGCCCTTTTAATATCGATGCCGAGCGCGCGGACGGTTGCCAGGGCGGCCATGGCGTTTGAGATATTGCACGCGCCCATAACCGGCAGATACCCGTGGTACTTACCGAAGGTAAAACGGAAACCGCCTGACGAAGCCACAGCCCGAGCGGAAGGGATAGTTACAGTTTTATATAGCGCCTTTTTAAGATACGGCGCGAGCAGTTTGTTATTGGGCAGGATGATTGCGATGCCGTTTTTGCCGAGCGATTTTAGGAGCGATGCCTTTTCGCGCGCGACTGCTTTCAGGCTGCCGAGGCCGTCCAGATGGCTTGCCCCGATATTCGTGATAACGGCGATATCCGGCCGGATTATCCCGGCAAGATAGGCAATCTCGCCCGGATGGTTGGTGCCTACTTCAAATATGGCGTATTTATGGAAAGCGTCTATCGAGAACATGGTTACCGGAACGCCGACGGCATTATTAAAACTCTTGGGGGAGCGGACGGTTTCACACCCACACGTGGAAAGGATGTGGTAAATCATTTCCTTGGTCGTGGTCTTGCCGTTACTGCCGGTAATGGCGATTATTCTGGCGCCGACCAGCCTGCGGTAAAAGCGGGCGATATCTCCCAGCGCGCGGGTGGTATCGGAAACCTTGATAACCGGCACCTTTGCCGGGAGGCGAGCCGGTTTTACTGATACGATAATGGAAGAAGCTTTTCCTTTTTCCGCCTGAGGGATGAATTTATGGCCGTCGAAATTGGCGCCTTTCAGTGCGACGAATAAATCGCCCTTTTTAAGGGAGCGGGTATCCGTGGAAATACGCCTGACAAGCAGACCATTTACTTTGATATTCCGGTTAAGCAGATTGCCCCGTGTGCACGAAATAATATCGGCCAGGCGTAATGCGCGCATAGATTTTTTTATCGGTTAAATATGGTCAAAACTGAAGAAAGTTAGGGGACGCATTTCAAGGGAGGAATCATCTCCCGGAAGACAGCCATTTGACCAGCCCGCACGATTGGCAACCCTCGAATCCGCGGGCGCAGAAATCGCGGTAAATCTGGATTAATGCCTGCTGCTGGAAGGCGGTCCGGCTGAATTCACGGCTTGATTTCGCCTTGTCCGCAAACAGGCGGTATTGCATGAATTTGGTGATGTAGTTTTCAGGGAGAGGCGGATATGTCTTGAGCCTTTGGACTAATGATTCGGCCAGCTTCTTATTTTCCGTTTCACGCGCATAAAGGATGAGAATCGGGATAATCACGTTTACCTCTATGGTTTGAATCGTGCCGGCGCCGACCAGCGCCATGGGCTTTTTCAGGGTCTTTCCGCCGAAAGTCGCGTGGCGCAGCCAGTAATCGTTATCCTTAGTATTAAAATATTCCTTGAGCCGGGAAAGCGGATTAGGGTTTTCATAACACCTAAGAAGCGTGTTAAGCAGACCGTCTTGGAGGCAGCCGGCGAGGAAACGGCTCATTCCGGCAATCCTCCGCGCGGGGTAATTCGCGGGCCTGGTGCCTTTGAGATTCCAGAAGACAAACGGTCTATCCGGAAGCGATACCTGACAATATGCCCTATGGAGTTCGGAAAGATATTGGTTGGTTTCTTTATCATACTCCGCTTTCGAGGGCGGAACCAGATTGGCCTGATATAAAAAGATTGCCTGTAATATAAGGGGCGCCTCTTTTGCCTCCAGTCCGGATAATATTTTCCTGAGCAGGCTTAAAGGAACGGACTCGGCAAGCTTAATGAAAGGCAAGTAATTTTTATGATAACCGAGCGCGCCTATGATGCCTTCGTATAATATTTCGTCGTAGCCAACATCTTTACGTTTCAGGCGGAATGCGTTTGCCTTATTGTATAATCTCTCTTCACCCGCTTTTTCCAGGAATCGTTCGAACGGCTCTTTAAAAGACGGGTTGAGGCAAAGGCGGCTGCAAGCGCCGACTCCGCCGAAACGGGCGTTCTTTTCGCTGTAGTGGCTCATTTCCAAGAAATGGTCGATTTCCTCAAATTCCTTTTCCAGCAAAGGCGCCAGTATCAGCTGCGGAACCTTTTTCCCGCCGGAGGTGACAACAAATTTCTTATCGGAATCCAGCCAGCCGGCGACATGGAGAATCACTTTATTGTAACGGGAATCCTTCTCGTGCTTATGGCGGAACCAGTCCGAGGAATAAAGATGGATTTCGATATCGCCTTTTATCATGTTATTATCCAGCTGAATCAGCGCCTCCTTGAAATCCGGGCCGTCCGATTTATTCCAGAATCCGGGAAAGCCAACCGATACATTTTTCCCGTCAATCGTTTTCATGGCAAGGCTTTTAAGGGACTGTTCCGCCCAAAGGTGATGGAGATGCTGCTCGTTGATTTGTTCCTGTGGCGCGTCGTGTATTAAAAGCGGCTTTGGAGGAGAGTTTTTTGCCTTAGAATAATTTCCTGCCGAATTCATAATAGTTTACGGCGGAATATGGCCTTCCTGCCTGAGATAATAAAGTATTTCATCAAGCACCATCCGCGGCCTTTTATTAGCAGTGTTGATGACGCAATCGCAGGCGCGGTGGTAATAGTGGTAGCGGAATTCCAGAAGCTTCTTTATTTCCTGGCGCAGCTCCATATCGGTCAGCCTGGGGCGCTGGGTCCTGGTTTTATCGTCAGCCATAATCCGGTCATATATCGTATCCGCATCGGCTTCCAGTAGGAAAATGACGCCGCGGCGCTTGAGGTTTTTGTAGTTTTTGTATTTCATAATCGCCCCGCCGCCCACGGCGATTACGCGCGAATCATATTTGGAAAGCTCGTTGATTAAGTCGGATTCAAGCATCCGGAAAAGGCTTTCATGGCCCTGCTGGAACATTTCGGTTATGGTAAACCCGAAACGCTTTTCAATCAGCTCGTCCGCGTCCATGAATTCGAGAAGCAGTTTATTGGCGAGCAGCTTTCCCACGGTCGTCTTGCCCGTCGCCCGGAAACCGATAAGGACCAGATTCATAAATTTCCTTTAAAGAGACCGGACAATTCTTTTGCCCTGGGTCTTGACAACGTGCCTTTTGCCAGCCCGAGTTTTATCGTTTCTTTGCCGGCTATTATATAAAAAGGAAGATACTCTGGCAAGGTTAATTTTATCGCCCGGATATGCTCTTTTATGGTATTGACATCACCCCGCGCAATCGGACCGGTCAACGCATCGGTCAACCCGATTTTGTTGATATTATTTACCGCCCCGTTGACTAAAGGCATCAGAGCGGGCAATGCCTTATCTTTCGGGAATCCGGCTTTCTTGAGGAATTCCCGCGCCAGGTAAACCAATGTTACTAGGTAATTAGAGGCGATTACGCCTGCGGAGTGATAAAGGGGTTTTAGCTTTTTATCGATACGGACAGGAACGCCGCCCATCGCCTTGATTAAATGGACGAGTCTGCTGCGCACGGAGGGAGAATCGGCTTCATAAGAGCAAAACGTTCCCTTAAAGAACCTGACGGCTTCAGCCGGAGAGGCAATCGTCTGCAGGGGATGAATCGTCCCTGCTTTAACCCCGGTTTTACCGTTTTTCAGGATATCAGAGGAAAAATTACCGCTGCAATGGATGATTACGGCATTACGCTTGAAAGCATTTTTGGAAGAAAGATATTGGAAAACTGATTTGATATTATCGTCTGGAACAGTGATAAAAACTATATCGCCCTGTGAAGCCGCTTTTAAAATATCGGTTGACGCATGAGCTTCTCCGCCGATAAAACGGGCGGCTTTTTGTGTTTGGTTTTTATTACGACTGAATACGGCAACAACCCGGTAACGCCCTGATTTCTGTAATAACCTGCCGATAGTCTGCCCGGATTTACCCACACCGATGATTGAAACGGTAATTTTACCGGACATAGTTGTATATGTAAAAACGTGTTATGTAAATATTAAATTAAAAACCTCCGTCACGGCCGTATGGAAGCCTCTAGAAGAACCTTCTCTTTAGAGGGGAACGCCCTGAAAGCTTCTGATTATTTCATCCCGGGACGAGCCCGGAAGAACTGTATCATCCGCCTCCAGAGGTTAGTTCCCTGTTGTTTTTCGTTGGTTCTCTAAAAAACAATCCATTACGAGAAGGACAGAGGTTTATTATTCCCGTCCTATTTCTTGGTTTTAGACTCCTCTATTTTCTTGGCCAGTTCATCCGCGCTGATAACTTTTTTGGCCACCAGCAGTTTCACCAGCGCATCCAGGAGAAGCTGGTGGTCTTCACCGTCTTTTATCGCCGGAATCGGACCGGTGCTTTCCAGGTCCTTGATAAGCTCTTCCTTGGTTGTCGGCCCGGTCTTGGGCTTATCAAACATTTCGGCGATTATTTTCTTTAAAGCGCTCCGGTGAGCCAGGACCACCTCTACTCTCATGTTGGTAAAAAGCTGTATCTCCTCAATCGCTTCGTAATCGGTCGGGTCGCTTATAGCAATCGTCAGGATATCTTCGTGCTTGGTCATCGGAAGGAAAGTGTATTTTTCTATCAACGACTGCGGTATTTTCTTGATTAATCCTTCCGGCCAAACCACTTTTTGAGGATCGACTATTTTCAGCTCCTGCTGCTGGGCAAGAAATTCGACAAGGGTTTCTTCCTTAATAAAACCCAGTTTTTCGATTATTTCGCCCAGCCGCCCGCCCGTATTCTGCTGGTATTCCAAAGCTTTTTTCAACTGTTGCGGCGATATCATTTTGGCCTTGAGGAGCATCTCACCAAGACGATTTTGTTTTTCCTTATTTTGTTCCATGACAAAATTATAACTGACTCGATTATAAAATGCAACATTTTTTTGTGATTTATTGTATTTTTATTATCCTTTTCCCTTGAAATAATCAAAGGCTTTTGATAGGGATAAACATGAAATGTCTACCATAAAATCGCCGCCACGCCCGTTGGTTTCGGTTACTGCCTTCTTTATCGCAGGCATTCTCTTGGCAAATTACAATATCCTGCCGAAAAACACCGCATTCTGGCTGTTGGCAGCCGCTTTCGCTTCCTGGGGCGCGCTTTATTTATTCAACCGTTTATCTGCTTTCAGATTTATTCTTATCTTGATATTATTTTTAATAGCCGGATTTTTCAGGCTATACTGCGCAAACGAACTGCCGGGAAATCATATAGCTAATCTTAAGCATGAAGATGTTGCCATAATCCTTACCGGAGTAGTTACGGAAGAGCCGGTCATCACCAACGACCCGGATATTGACGGCGAAAATGACGAGGAAATGTTTGATGATAAATTCCGGGATGGAATCAGAGGGCGGTTTGTTATCAGATGCGAAACGCTAATGCCGGCCGGCGGTAACAGCGATAAAACCATCCAAACTTACGGCTTATTGCTGGTAAGATTTTATGAGTTTACCCCTAAAATCAAATACGGAGACAGGGTAGAAATACTAGGCTTGATTTCCTCTCCCAAGCCGCCTTCCAACCCCGGAGGATTTGATTACCGCCAATATCTTCAGCGCCAAGGTATTTATAAAACCATTCTCCTGACAAAACCGGATAACCTTAAAATCACAAGTTCCGGTCATGGGAACTTCATTTTACGGATGGTGCAATCTGTCCGGCGCAAGCTGAGCGAAAAGATAGAAAGTACTTTTACAGCGGAACACCAGGGGTTAATCAAGGCATTAATTCTTGGCGACCAGAACGCGGTTCCAGCATACCAGGAAAACAACTTCCAGCGGACAGGGACTATTCATTTTCTCTCGGTAAGCGGATTACATGTGGTCCTGGTTTTGGGAATGTTTCTGTGGATATTTTCCATGCTGAAGATAACCGGCAACCGGCGGACGATTCCCTTAATGCTAATAACGCTCTTTTATATGGGATTGACCGGTTTTAATACGCCGGTAGTTCGTTCGGGAATCATGGTCATGGTGTTCCTGGGAGCGGATTTATTCAAGCGCAAAAGCAATTCCCTTAACAGCCTGGCCCTGGCTGCGCTTATAATTCTTTTGTATAATCCAAACGAGTTATTCAGCATCGGCTTTCAGCTCTCGTTCATCTGTGTTTTATCCATGGTAATGTTATACCCGGAAATGATGCGCATTTTACCGAAGGAAGATGAAGCCCTGCTTGCCGTCATCCCGCAAACATGGCCGGAGAAAATATGGCGCGCTGTTAAGTGGTATATTTTCAGGAGTGTTGCTGTATCGGTTTCCGCGTGGCTCGGAAGCGCGCTGCTTGTCATAACATATTTTAATATTATCACGCCGGTTTTCATCCCGGCTAATCTTATCCTGAGTCCGCTTATTTTCCTGATATTACTAATCGGCCTTTTATACCTGCCGTTTAGTTTGATAGGAATACCACTCGTCTTCCCGGACGCCCTGATGTTATTGTCCGATGCTACGACATGGACTGTTAAACTTTTAGCGCGGATGCCCGGCGCTTATTTTTACCTGCCGGATATTCCTTTATGGATGATAACCGGCTATTACACGATGTTTTGTCTGTGGTATATATCGCCATATTTGGGTGCGCGGCGTTTGAAATACCTTTTGGCGTTAAGTGGCGCAACAGTTTTGCTTATTGCCGGATGGATTATAACTCCGCTGGGCGCCGTCAAACATAACTCAGCTGATATAACCATGATAGATGTCGGCAATGGGTCGAGCTTTTATATGGAATTCCCTGACGGCAAAAATGTGCTTTATGATTCCGGCACGACCAGCCCGTTTGATGTCGGCGGTCAGACCATCGCCCCGTTCCTGTGGGAAAAAGGCATCACAAAAATAGACACGATAATTTTATCGCATTCGCACCTCGACCATATCAACAGCATTCCATCACTCTTGGAAAGATTCCGCGTTAGGCGTGTGATTATATCGGATTACTGGTTTGAACATGGCTCGAACGACAACGGTAAAATCCTGGTTTCGCTGATTTCCAATATGGGCATCGCTATTGAAAGGGTCAACCGCGGTGATAAGATAACCCTCGCGAAAGATATTATCGGAACGGTCATGGGCCCACCAACCTGGGACGAGGTAGAGAAAAGCAATCAGGCCTTCAAAGACCCGAATGATATCTCGATGATACTAAAAATAACCTGTAAGGAAAAATCACTGCTCTTAACGGGCGATATCCAGACCATGGGCATACTCTGGTTTTTGGAATCCGGGCAGAAAGGCTTCCAATCCGATATCCTCCAGATTCCTCACCACGGATATAAGGAGCCGCGCATCCGGAGCCTTATCGAAGCCGTCCAGCCGAAAGACGCCCTGATTAACGGCACGGAAAACTCAATCGCGGATGAAACCATCCAACTCTGCGATGAGAATAATGTTAAGGTCTTCAGTTCTTATAAAGACGGAGCGGTCACAATCAGGTTCGGGGAAGAAGGGATAAGCATTCGCCCGTTTAAGGATGGGAATTGAAACCGTCCGCTATTTGAAATACTCTTTTATCAGTTCGTCGTATTTGGACGGCCAGGCATGATTTTCCAGCGCCTTTGCGCGCGCCTTGATTACTTCCTGCAAAAGCTCGATTCTCTCGGGAGGCGTATCAAGCGGAATGGAAAACTCACGGACGCTATCCGGCGCGCCGCCTGAGGGGTGCTGCGGGGCATAGGCCGCGTCATTCGCCAACGAAAAACCCGTTTGTTCCGGAGAAGAAGTTGGCTGTGTAGAACCTGATTGATATTTTGATATCGCCTCTTTGATTTCCCTTTCGGATATCTTAAGCCGGGTCTGGATGGTTTCCATTACCTGCCGGTTTTTCCGGGAGATGGCTTCAAAGAATTCCTGCAACGGCTCGCTGAAAGCCCCTGTATCCGGATTGGATTTATTTTCCAGCGCTTCCAGTCCTTCTTTCAGGTTTTGTCCCAATACTTCGGACGGCATCTTATCAATCGCCTCTTTCAAGGCGTCTTTCAGCTGGTTAAACATATCAACGCTCACCTGCCCTGCGGCAAGGGCCGTTTCTATTTCCTTCATTAATTTATTGATTTCAGCCGGATTACCGGACAGTTCAGGCGATGCTGTCTTATTGAATATAAGAACAATCTGGTCCAGCAATTTATTCGCGGTCTCTATCTGCCGGAGCTCTTTGGCTGTTTTCTCTTTCAGCTCTTCCAACTGCCTCAATATTTCTTCCGGGTTATCGCCCTGCTTTATCGCCTGCGCGACAGCTTCCATCTGGTCGGAAAGGCTTTTGGTCATGGCATCCAAATCAGTCTTATTTTGGAATGATTGGAGCGTATTGGTGAGTTTGCCTGCCTGGTTATCCATCAAGTCATTCAGGGTCTCCTTAGCCTCGGAAAAGTTTATGGGGATAAGCCAGATGACGATTATCCCGAGAACGGAAAGCGCAAACTGGAAAATATAATTCGTGTTAAACCGTTTATAAGCTATTGCGGGCGCAATGCGGAACCTGATGGTTTCCGTTTCCCTGAGCAGTAATTTTTCTATCGTATTAGGGCTGGGTTTTACGACACATTCCAGGCTGGCGGCCAAACGGTTATTCAAGAGCATAGCGTCATCCAGGAATATCGCCGTCTGGTAAAGCGAAGGCTTTCTGGATATCCCTATGGATAAGCCGAAGACAAACCCGATGCCAAGAATCAAAAGGTAATCCCAGATATAAAGCATCAGGATCCCCAGCTTGGCTAGGATAACGGCAACGGCAATAAGAATAATGAAGTAGAATCCAATCAAAAGAATATGTTCCAGGGTGTTTTTTATCCAAAGGGCATTGCTGACGCGCCGCAATGAGCCGATTAAATCGTTCCTGTTTTCCATATATTTTATTTATTAGGATCAGGTTTGTCTTTATTTTGCTCTTGCTCCTTCTTTCTCTTTTCCTCCTCCCACTTTTTCATTTCCTCTTCGACTTTCTTTTTCCAATCAGCTTCCCACTTGGTGACATCTTCCTTAGCCTTTTTGATTTCCTCTATTTCCTTTTCAGTAGGAACACGGATAATCACCTTAACGGCCGTCCCGATTTCAGGAAGAAGCGGTTTATTCGGCTGGTAAAAAGTGCCAGTGCCGTATCCGCCGCTTTCGGTCGGATTATCTATGATAGCCGCCGGGTCGTGGTAAGTGGCAATGATAGTCTTGGTTGCCTCTGCCAGATATATCTGTCGCCCGGTCGGTTTGCCTGTATCGTAATCAATCTCATCCTCAAAAGTCGAGCCGGTATAAACCCAACCGACTCTGGGCCATGGTTTTTCCGTCCGTATGTCTATAATCAAATCCTCGGCGCGGTATGAAAACTTCTTGCCTTTGTTTTCCCATTCAACAATCACCACCACGGGATCTCCGGTTGGTTTCATAATCTCGCCCTGCTTTTTGGGTTTTTCCCCTTCTTTCAGGCCGAACATCATGAGCGCTGTCTGGATATTACGCGGCTTACATTTAAGAACAACCAGCGATTCATAATCCTTGCCTCCGGCTGAACAGGCGAGGAGCTCCAACGGCATATTGTAATTGGAGATAGTCGCTTCCAGTTCTATCTTTTTTTCGTTCATATAAACAACTTCGCCGCTATCAAGGCGATAAACACCCTTTTCATTCGGGTCGGTCTTTACCACGGGCTCGGTCGTGGATTGGTTAGTCGGCGTAACGGGTTCAGAGGCGGCATCAGCAACCGGCGGCTGGACTTCGGCGGGTGGATTATTACCGGATTGGGCGCGCGCATAATTCAAAAGCCGCGATATGCCCCCGTAGAAAATAAAAGCAATCGCTACGGGAACAAGCAAAGCACCTATCGCAATAATCTTTTTCTTAGATTTATTATCCTGTGACATAGTCTTTCCCCCATTAATATAAACGTAATACAAGCCCCTTTGGTTCAAAAAATCCGTTAAATACCCGTATTTTTTATACGGTGTTTACGATATAATCTTATCATCCGGACTATGAATCCAGTTATGGGTATTCAACATGTAATCCAGGAGCTCATTCTGGGTAAAGAAGACGGACATTTCTGTATTGGCATTCTCCGGTGAGTCGGAAGCATGGATAAGATTATATGTGGTGCCTGACCCGAAATCGCCGCGGATGGTGCCCGGTTCGGCATCAGGTCCCATGGTTGCGCCAATCATTTTGCGGCAAATGGAAACGACTTCCCTGGCTTCCAGGACCATGACCACAACGGGCGCTGAGGTAATGAAACGAACCAACCCTTTGTAAAACCCTTTCTTTTTATGTATGGCATAAAGGGTCTGGGCCTGTTTAAGCGAGACGGAAATGAGTTTTAAGCCGACGATTTTCAGACCTTTTTCCTCAAAGCGGCTGATAATTCTGCCTGCCAATTGCCTCTGAACCGCATCAGGCTTAATAATAACCAATGTTCTTTCCAGCATAAATCACTCCTTATAAATTTAATTATAGTATTTATTTTATACCTCCTTTTAAGGAATGTCAAGAGAAAGGAGATTTCAGGAAGGGGAAGAAGCCCCCTATAAACAAGAGGATTTTCACTTCACCCTATAAACGACCATGCTTGTATTCCCATAATGAAAAATATTTATCTCTTCCAAATCAGATGGGTTTAACTTGCTTCTGAAATCAGGGATAATAATGTCGATGTCCGACGTGTCTATAACCAAATAATCAGCTTTATGTTTAATACATCTGAGGTTTTCCATCAAATCAGAATAATTTGTCCCGTTAAGCCTAAGGCGACTTTGGGTGTAATGTTCTATAATCCTGCTCCCGCTGTAATAAGGAATGCGGTTGGAATCCGCAACAATCAAAGGCTGTGCTATGCCTTTGTGATTATATTTAATCCATTCTCCGACTTCCCTTTCAGAAAGCTTATCCTTATTCACCGGTTTAAAGGTAAACGGAATAAACATACCAATAACCACCAGCACGCTTGCAATTAATCCCCTGCGAGATATCTTATTTGCAATCACATACAATCCGATGGCGCCCCAGAAGATTATTAATGGAATCAAAGGCGTAGTGTATCGCTTGCTTATCCTTAAAGCAAAGTCTGCAAACTTTATCAAGACAATGAAATAGACAATAAACACCGACAATATTATCCAGATATTAATCTTATTAAAACCATCTTTGATATGGCCCTTACGCACAAGCCAACCGGCAATGATAAGAGCAAGGAATATGCCGCTCGCCCCGAAGAAATCGGCTATGGTTATATAAATCGATTGCAGCTTGATTACCGGATTTGCCATCTTGGCTATGTTATCAAAAGAAAGTTTCCCACTGATGGTGAATTCCCCGGATTTCCTTATCATATAAATAATATAAGGGATAGCTGCCAAGAGCCAGGGCAGAGTGATAAATAACAAACTTAACGCTTTCTTTTTCAACCCGCCTTTCCACCACAATCTAAAATCGAGGAAAACAATCCACGCAACAAATATAAAGAGAAGCACAATCCCATCCGGACGGGTCAGGAACGAGAGCATGGTAAATACGCCGGTCAATGCAAGGAATAAATATCGTTTCCGTGTCATGTTTGTTTCTTCACGCGATGCGATAAACAAATAAACCGAGCCTGTAAGAAGAAATATAAATGTCCCGGTAGTAAGAACCGCGGATGAAAGCCGCGCCAGTTCCTGATGGAATATGTAAAACAAGGATGAAATTACCGCAATGGCTTTGCTTGTAAAAAGCTTAATTGCTATTAAGTAAAGCGGTATTACCGCCAGGGAACTTAACAGTATAGAAACAAGCATCCCTGCCCATTCCCAATTACCAATCAACCGGTAAGCAAGGGACATAAGGAACGGATAAACCGGATGATACGGGTGAGAAATTGCTTCCTTAAACTGCCCGTTATAATAATATGAAGCGGCCTCTATATATAAAGGCCCGTCGCTTGAAATCACATATGTGTTCAGGGCGATTGCCAGGCGGACTATCAAAGCCAGCCCGAAAAGGATAAAAAGAATCAATTTAGTCTGCTTATTCATTAGAAATATAATGATAGAAAAACAATGGGGTTAAATCAAGGAAAAGAGTTGGCTATTGGATTGCGTCGTTAACCAACTCGATGATGTCGCGTGCCTTCATTTTCGCTGTCAGGTCTTTTTCCTTTATGCCGTCTTCGAGCATGGTTAGGCAATAGGGACACGCCGTGGCAATCATATCAGCGCCGGTTTTGGCGGCTTCTTCGGTTCTTATCTGGTTAATACGCTTGCCCAATTTCTCTTCCATCCACATCCTGCCGCCGCCTGCTCCGCAACAAAAACTGTCAACGTGATTACGCTTCATTTCTTTCAGGCGGATTGAACCGATGCTCTTCAGAACACTGCGCGGCTCGGAGTAGATTTCATTATAACGCCCCAGGTAACAGGAATCGTGATATGTAACCACTTTGTCAATTTTGCCGGAGAGTTTCAGCTTGCCCTCGCTGATTAGCTGATTAAGCAACTGTGTATGATGAATAACCGAGAGTTTCATTTTACTCCCCCCTCCGACAGGGAATACATTGTATTCATTTCCAATAGTGTTTAGGCAATGAGGGCAAAGCGTTATGATTTTATTAAATTGATATTTCTTAAGGATTTCCATATTTTCCTGGACGATTGACTGGTAAAGATATTCGTTACCGAGCCTGCGAGCGGAATCTCCGCAACATTTCTCCTCGTTGCCGAGTATGGCGAAATCCACTCCGGCTTTCTGGAGGATATTGACAAACGCCCTGGCAACCTTAATATTACGCTCATCAGTCGCACCGGCGCAGCCGACCCAAAAAAGATAGTCGGTCTTGTCCGAAGGGCTTTCGGAAAGGATTCTTACATTTAATCCCTGGGCCCAGTTCGTCCGCTTATCCCACCCCACCGCCCACGGATTTCCATTGGTTTCCAGGTTCTTAAAAACCGATTTTAATTCTGCCGGAAACCTGCTTTCGGAAAGGACGAGGTTACGCCTTAACTCCACGATTTTATCGACGTGTTCTATAAATACAGGGCAATGCTCCTGGCAATACTTGCAGGTGGTGCATGCCCAGATTGTGTCTTCTGTTATGACATTCGCAGGGATAGGCTTAAATTCCTGGGTCTTGTTATTGGGGTTGATGGTATCAAGATGATTCCGTAAATCCCTGATTAATTTCTTGGGGGAAAGCGGTTTTTCGCTCAAATCGGTCGGGCAATTTGCCCGGCAGCGGCCACACCTCATGCAGGCATCCAAGTCAACCAGATTCTTCCACGGAAATTCCTTTATGGTCGAAACGCCGAAGGTTTCCGCCTTTTCCAAATCCGGCGTATTCAATACCCCGCGGTGTTTGAGATCGGAAAAGAAAATGCTTAAAGGTCCCGTGAATATATGCCACAACTTTGAATACGGTATATAAGCGATAAAAACCAATGTCAAAGTGGAGTGGATAAACCATAACATGGGATAAACGCTGACCAACCCTTCTTCTGACATTCCGGCAAAACCCCATAACCGTGCGACGACGGTTCCGATAGGCGCCCATTTCAATACTTCGCCCCCTTGGGCAAGCGCGGTTACATTTATTCTCAAGCCTTCCATCAAGAATCCCAAAGCGGCAATGCAGAATATCAGGAAGACGGAAAAGGCATCCGGTATTGTTTTATCCAGGTTGGAAGAACCGATAATAAAGCGTCTGGTAAATGCAAGTATTAATCCTGACAATAACGCCAGACCGGCAATATCCATGGCAAGCGAAAAACCCCGGTAAAAATTGCCTTCAAGGAATATAATGCCGAAATCCGCCTGGACAAGGACAATGAGTGTCCCGATATAAAGCAGACCAAACCCGTAAAAAATGAACGAATGCACAAGCCCGCCAAAGGCTTCGCTCAAGATACGGCGGTGGAAAAGGGCATAGACAATCACACGCCAGATTCTTACCGGGTAGTTGTTAAATCGGTTATCCGACTGTCCAATGCGCCAGAGATTATAGCGCCTGAATATGCCAAGGGTAAAAATGACCGCGGCAAAGACGAAAAGTATGTAATGAAGGGCTTTTAAGAGCGCCGGAACTTGCCAGTAAACCTCGTGTGAAATCATCTTTGTTTATCTCCACGTAATTATATTATATTGCAGAGTAATGTGTCAATTTATTTGATGAAGATGATTTAATTGATAGAATATCCCCCTGCTGGACTCTTTATTATCGGGGACCCCCGCAAACCCGTCCCTAGGTCACAGAGATCTCGGGATAAGACGGGATGGAGAGGAGTGCAGAATTATGAATACACGGCTAAAACAATATTTCCTGCTGATATTCCTTGTTATCCTATTAAGCCCCTTGGCTTTATTGGCAGGTGATATCAGCCTGGAACAATCACTCCTGTGTTCAGATAAGCTACAATCAGGCGATTATGACGAATTAACTATCGATTGGCTGGATTATATTAAGCAAAACCCGGAAGCCCCTTTAGCCGAGTGTTTATTGAAGGCATTACCGGGATTGCGACCGTATCTTAAAAGTGATGAGACACTGGTAAAACGGCTGGAAGATTTATACAATAATAAATCCGTCAAAGGATTTAACCGCCTGCTTATCACAAAGAATCTGGTTGATTTATACACCGTGCAAAACAGGAGCGAAGAAACAGCCAAACTTGCCAAAGAACTCGGCTATATCAAGGACTGGGCGTTTATGGGACCATGGGGATTTACCAACTGGTCATCATTCGATATCCCGTTCCTGCCTGAAGAAAAACTTGATTTCGCATCCGCCCTTATACACGAAAGGAAGGAATTATCCTGGAGAATATTGCCTGAAGTATCAATACCGGAGCCGGTTAATTTCTTCAATTACATCCCAAAGGCCGGCGCGGTTTACGGAATCGCCCAGATGGAACTGGTTAAACCGGAACATGGCTATTTAATCATCAACTCGGCAACAGCATTTAAATTATGGGTAAACTCTTCCCCCGCCTTTGAGGCAGACCGTTTGCGTAATTTGCTGCCCCAGGAATTTATTATTCCGGTCAGCCTCTCTGCCGGATGGAACCGCGTCATGATTAAAACCATCTTCGGGGAAGGGAACGGACAATTCCGTATGCAACTGTTGGATAAGGACTATAAACCGTTTGAAGGCATCAGGCACGAAAACAAGCTGAAACTAAATGAGATCGCCACCGATACCCCCCCCCAATCGCAACCGATTGATTCTTCCGCAATCAGCTATTATATCTCAAAGCCTGAACGAACTGTATATGATGCGCTTGCCTTAGGTCTCCTCTATTTGTTTAATGCCGATTACGACCGGTCATATGCTTGTATGGAAACAGCCGGCCAACTTGCACCTAATGATGTCTATCTAAAATACTATCTCGCGTTGGTTTGCGAGACATCCCCGCTGATGCCGGCCAATTACCGCCAGAACAAGGTCCAGGGCTTGGCGGAGAAAATATTAATCGCCGAAAGCAAGTTTCTGCCGGCATACCAGTTAAAAGCCCGGTATTACGAAACAAACGATAAACCGGAAGAGGCGTTATCCGAAATAAACAAGGCGTTAAAGATTAATCCCGGATTCCTATACGGATGCCTTTACGGCGCTTCAATTTGCAATAAGCTGAACTGGGAATATGAATCCTATGAATACATCGAAAATGCAAAGATAATCGCCCCCCAAAATCCCATGGTTCTTTCATACGAGGCAAACCGCTTCTGGCGCAACAAGAACTACGAAAAAACCCTGGAAATCTATCTCGGCATTGCCAAACAATATGCACCGGCTTACGATTCTCTCGTTGTTTTATATAACGAAATGGGCAGCTTAAAAGAAGCCATCGGCATTTATCAAGCCATGCTTAAAGCCAAGCCGAATAATCCGGCACTTCTGGAAAGCCTGGCTCAAGCGTTTGTCAATGCGGAAGATTATGAAAACGCCTTGAAACAGTATGCGAAGCTTATTGAACTCGTTCCGCTTGAAGGACGTTACCAAAAGGCTGTCGGAAACGCTTATTTTAATGCGGGTAAAAAAGACGAGGCTATCGCCTCGTACCAAAAATCGCTCGAACTCAACCCGTCAGATATCCCGCTCAGGCGATATCTTAAATATACCAAGCCGGATGATGCCAAACCGGGAGCAAACGGTGCGAAAGGAGACGATTTCGGCAAAGAGCATTATATAGATGTAACCTCGCTCATTCCTTCGGCGCCGACCAGGAAGGATTTTCCGCATGCCAATATCGTTTACCTCGCTGACCAGGCGATTGTCCGCATTTACGAAGACGGCTCGCACAGCGAAATAATACACCAGGCATACCGCATCCTTAACGAGGAAGGCGTGGAAAAATACAGCACGGTCCGGTTTTACGGTTCGGGCGAACCGCCGGAACTTATGGAGGCGCGCACTTACCGCCCGGACGGACAGATGATGGAGCCGGCTCTGGTCCAAAAAGAGGAACTGACCATGCCCGGAATAACCATTAATAGCATCGTGGAATATAAATACCGGGTGGATTACCCCTGGAAACCGTATTTCCAGTTTAACTTCCCCAAGTTTTATTTCCAGGACCCGGCTTACGACGCCCCGTTCCTTGTTTCACAACTCGTAATAATCGCGCCCAAGGGATTCCCGATAAAATATTCCCAGCGCAATTTTAAGGATAAGCCGAGGATTTCCGAGCAAAGCGACACCGTCACCTACAGCTGGACCGCAGTCCAGACCGAACGCCTAGAGCCGGAATCCAATATGCCGCACATAGACGAAGTCCTTCCCAACGTCATGGCAGGTGAGAACCGCTATGATTGGGACGACATCAACCAATTGTACAAGGAATTTTATCTGCGCCGGACTATTGTCACGGAACAAATAAAAAAAGAAAGCGCGCGCCTTACGGCCGGCAAAAAGACCGTTAAGGAAAAAGCCGAAGCGATTTATTACTTCGTGAACGAACTGGTCAAAGAAGGACAGGGCGGCGAATCAAACGCGCATGGCATCCTCTTAAGCCATACCGGCAACCGCCTGATTTTATTAAAGGCATTGCTGGATGCCACGGGGATAGAAAGCCATTTCGCACTGGTGCGCCAGCCGCCCAGCCTGTGCCCTGAACCGGACTGGGATTTCCCGAATTATGAATATTTCACCGGACGCGAGGAAACCGCCGGACAATTGCTATTGGTGATGCAAGAAAATGGCGAACCACTCTGGATTTGCGGGGATTACCGCTATCTCGCCTTCGGCGATTTGCCTGATTACACCCAGGGAGGAAAGGCATTTGTCATCAACAACCGTGGCAAACACCAATTCGTAACTATTCCCAAAAGCATCATAGAAGACCGGTCTTCCCGCATGGAGCTGACGTTCCTGTTAGATAATAGCAATAATGTCTCCCTGGAAGTAAATATTGCCTATGCCGGTGCGCTTAGTAGTTACAGGAAAAACAACTTTATCGCGATGGACGAAAAAGAAAGGTCCGGCGCGCTGGAAAAAGAGCTTGGGCTGGTTTACCAGGGGCTGGAAGTGAAATCCGTCTCTTTCAACAACCTCTCTTCGCAATCGGAGCCGCTTGTAATCAAGCTTAAATGCCTGGTTAATGGATTCGTTACCGAGGCGGGCGAGGAATTAAAATGCCGGAACGGCCTTTCCCCTTTAAACCTGACCGGCAAATTCAGCGAAGAATCCTCACGCCGGTTTCCCCTGCAGATAAAGGAGCCGTTCTATAATCACGAAAAAAGCAGGTTTCTGTTCCCGGAAGGCGCTGATATCGCCTGGATTCCGGAAAGCGCCACCATCACCGCAACCTGCGGATTTTACACCCTTGTAACGAAACAGGAAACGGAAAACGGGAAAACGGTTGTTTCCATAGAAAGGGTGATTCACCTGGAACCCGCTAAGATTATGCCCGCGGATTATCCGGCATTTATAGAGTTCTGCCGGGAGGTTGATTACATGGAAACCCGGCCCATCAGGTTCACTTTGAAAGAAAGCGGTAACGGAAAAGCGCCGCCGAAATAACCTAACGGAAAAACTTGCCGCCCATGCCATACTGTCCTTTGGTGGCAAACTGGCATATCACGCATCCTTTGGAAAGATTCTTCACGTTCTTGGCGGCGTTCGGGTCTATCTTCTTTTCCGGCTTTACCTTGCTGCCCAGGAGTTTTGCCAGGTGTTTAAGGCGTTCCCTGGCCTCGCTATTAATTTGGGAGAATTTCATGCCGGTTAAAAATCCCTGGAACTTTGCGAAAGGCTCCACCCAGACTACTTTTGCCGAGACATTCAAGGGCTTCATGCCGAGTAATGGAATCGAGATATTGAAGTTCTTTTCGTCGTTGATATTGAGTTTTTCATAGGAAAGCATCCTCAGCCCGCTTTCGCTTACGTTGATGATGGTAAACGGCTTGGGCTTGCCTTTAAACCAAGCCAAGAGTCCCCCGCCTTTATTTTCAACGTATGCCTTGGCATTTTTTACGCCTACCCGCAGACTTGTCCGCTTGTTTTCATTCGTTTCAGGTATCATATATATTCTCCGTTAAAATTATTTTATGGCGGTATTATATCTCTAAAGAGACACAGGGTCAAATAAAAAAAGGGCCCCGACATAATGCCGTGACACCTTTCCTAATTCATTAATTAACCACCTTAACTAATGACCTACACCTGACTGACTCGCCTCCACACGTAGCATCATTCAGGCGTCCCGATACGTAGGTCAGCAGACCATCCCGTGAGGGGAAGTGTCGGGATTTTCCTTACTTAAACCTGAGATACCTGCACATCCAGCCAGAGCCGTTTTGACGCATCAAGGATGAAATCCACGTAACTCGCTCCGCCCGGAGTAAAGCGATTTAGTTTTATACCCTCGTTTATTAATTCCAAGCAGGCTAATTATCCGAAGTATTTACTGCGGAAAGAATCATATCAATCTGAATCCTATAAACTTTGGAACGGCTAAAGACTTCGCACCCTCCCAGACAGATGAAAACACCCCCCTCTACCCATCCCCACTATACCCCCAGGGGTATCTCTCTCCGGGGTATCCCGAGCGCGAAAAGGGAGTATATCGAAATTCTATTTAAGGGGAACAAAAATAGTTATGCCCTCCTTACAGGGTATCACCACCCCCTCTACCCACCTCCCCTATACCCCCCTCCTGACCCCTATCCGGACCGGTCAAAGCACTTGGAATAGGGGGTGCGACGGGCCTGTATTTATTCTTCTCTAAAGCAAAGGTAGACAGGCTGTTGAAAGATTATCTGGCTTATTATAATGAATACCGTCCACACGAGGCATTGGATGGGTGTGTTCCCAATGACCGATATAATCACAAACCCAGGGACAAACCGGAGAAAACAGATAAGGTAATTAAAGGAAAGGTGGAGCGGATTCAGTTTGCCGATGGATTGTTAAATGCTTATAGGTTGAAGGACGCTGCTTAACAGTTAATGAAAGCTTGTTATTTTATTCCGGCGTGAGTAGTCTACACTAAAGGCAAATAAACCCTATTATTTGAGACTTGACAGCTCGGTTTCTACCAATCCAAGCTCCCATTTTCACTCCCAAAGGCACGATAATTGGTTAACTTATAACTGAAAACATGTAACTTTTAACTTGTTAATGCGGTCAAGGGACTACTTAACAAATACACTCAAGAATCGTCCCCACTGCGGCCGATACTGCCTCTCCCTGCTATTCTGTGTCCCGCTTTCCGAATCCCATTCCCTCCCCGTGAATTTGTAACGTTGAGGCACCGTCTCACTATCCACTAACAGCTCGCCGAAGGCACTGTAGATATAACAGTTTTTAGTTGTTTGTTGTTGGTCTATTAGATTA
>JACQZI010000032.1 GCA_016207825.1 Planctomycetota bacterium
GAGTTAAGGTTTAAGGGTAACATAATGAATCTGTTTAAGTTTGTTAGCAGAGGTTATCGGAAAGAAAAAGCCATAGCGTAGAGGTAAAACAGCTAATAAACCGAAAGAAGAAACTTATAAAAATTATTCAACAGAGCAGCGGATAGTATACCTATATCATACAGATAGTATGCCTGTATCATGCGGGTAGTATGCCCGCATCATACGGATAGCATGCCCATATCATGGTGATAATATGCCCATACGATATGGATAGTATTGGTGTACGATACGGGCGGCATGGGGGCAGATAGGGGGTGCCACCCACCCCCGTATGTCAGGCTAGAAAGTGTCCAAAATCAGCCAAAAACCGGTTGAATCCCAATTTATTTGACTTTCAGCCCGGCTTTATATACAAAAACAGGGTGAAATTAAGTGATTTTAGAGGATAAGTGGAAGTTAACATATTTCAAAAAGGAAGATAACATTTCACTTTTATGGGACGCAAACTCGCTTTTGTCATTCTTTCGGACGATGAACTGAAGGAATTAAAAGAATTGATGAGGGATTTGGCGCTCAAGAAAAAGTTCCGCATGCGCCTGCGTTGCAATGCTCTATTCATGTCCAACCAGTGTAAAACTGTCCGGCAGATTTCACATGAGTTAAACCGTTCAACCAGAACTGTTTACCAGTGGCTCAAGCGCTATCGCCAAAAAGGCATTGCCGGAATCATGCCCCGGGACTATTCCAGAAAGCTGAACAGGGAACAGTTGCATGAATTATTAAAGGAAAGCCTTTGGTATTTGGTCGGCGCGCATACCAAGGAATTCCATAAGCGCTGGACTTTTCGCGAGATGTCCGAATGGGTTTACAAAAGATGGGATATCACCCTCTCCCCCAACCGCATGAGGCAGATAGTCCGTGAGGCATTGGAAAATGCCGATATGCCGAAAGTGGATAAGAACAGGCATGGCTAAAATAATATCAAAAGTAATTATTTTTGCCTCGGAATTCCGGGAACTGCCCCACTGGCTGACGGATAAACTCCGTTCGTGGAAACCCGAGGCACGCGATAATTTTTTTAACCGTATTCTGCCGCTGGTGGGATACAAGCACGCCGGCAAAGGGATTGCCGGCTTGGGCGCGATGTGGCTATGCGGGGAGAAAGTTGCCGCGACATACCTCAGGGAAAACGACCGACTCATCAAAGGCGGATCTGTCCAAATCACTTCACTGGATAATAAAATGGTTTTTAAGAGCCTTATCAGGAATAAGATTGTTGAATACGGCACGAAGATACTGGATAGCACCTATGACCCGGCAATAATCTCCGAAGGCTCTTATAAACTTAATGAAGCGGTAAACCAATATCTCCTGCCGGAATTTGCGCCTTTCAAAACCGACGGGGAGTCACATATTGATTTTATTACGGAAAAACTACCATCCCCCGCCCAACCTGATAATGCCATCCAATCCTTAGGGCTGGATATTCAGGTTAGCAGGATATAACACGTGTCTCGCGGGAGACTCTGCCCAGCGCCCCCGGCGTAAAGTCTGGTCTCTACTTCGTTTCGTTTATCAGATATTAGGAAGCAATTTTCCCTGGTTTACTTAAGTTAATCAACGATGCAGAATAAATTTTATTTAGCCTTTAACGCTCGCCTTTACCGCGCCCCGGTAATAACCAGCCGGAAGGCTCATTCTTAATTCCACGCATAAAAAACCCGGCTTTACCTTTCGATAAAACCGGGTTTATGGTTTCAGGAGTTAGGGTTATATTTTGCTTCTAAGAGCAAGCACCTTTTTCCACGCCCGTTTTCTCAGGGATTTAAAGAGCACCTCAAACAGCCCAATCAGCATGAGCAACACAATCAGCTTCTCGATAAGGCTGCTCTGGAGCATAAATCCGGCAAACCAGATAAAGGGAGACAGGAACACCCTGGTAACGCCCTTTAAAGTGCTGTTGCCGGCAATCACCGAGGCGACTGACGGGCTATAAAAATAATAAGCATTGACGAACGCCCTGCCTAGGGAATTAGTCTTAAGGTAGTTATCACGGAAGCTCCTTAAGGTGACGAGTTCCTTTGACATCGGCGTTCCATAAGCGGCTGTGGCGATGAAGCATCTTAAGTCGTTATCACTGTCATCTTCATCCAGCCAATCAAGTCCTAGCCCCGGAGCAGAACTTCCGGAAGCGGCTGTCCCGGCGGCGCCAAAGACGCTGAAGCCCGGTGTATCCGCCACGATAATATTGGCATCCGGCACGACTACCTGACTTAAAAGGAGTTCCCATTTTGCGTCTGTTGCGTCGTAACGGTATAGCTTAAGGGTTTCTTCCTCAATAGTAGTGCCATCAACCGTCCCGTCATTATTAGTATCAGCATAATAATAAATAATTTGGGCAGGCTTTAAGAGCGTATAACCGCCGCTTAAGGTTATTTCATGGTATGTGGAAAGGAAAGTTAAACCACCGGCAGAAGGAGCAGCGGCCGGCACCCCAACAGTCACTATAACATCAGTCAGAACCCCGCCATAGGGAATCGTTAAAGTAACTAGTTTATTCCGATTAAGTTTAGCAGTTAAAGACGAACTTATTGGGTTAGTCTGGTAATTGGTGGTTTCTTCTGTTTCCGGCGTTGTCGCTTCAATATAGATGAACACCCTCTTATTTGTCTGCGAGGCATTCCAATCGTCATAGGTAACCACCCCATCGTAATTGGCAAGTGCGACGATTTCGTACCAATGCGCGGCCGTAAGCTGGGTAGCATCTAATTTGGTAATGAAGCCTTCTGCGCCGGCATCCGCCGTGGCAAACGAGGTTATGGCAAGAGCGGTTGTCACCCATTCCGCATTGTTAGGGGCGGTAAGAGCCGGGAGTCCGGTATCCGGCAGCACAATGGCGCCGAGATCACGGTATTTTAGATGTAATGTCGTCGTCAAGGATGTAGGTACGCTGGTTACCTTGACGGTAATATTGCCTTTAACAGTTCTTCTTAAGCCATCCTTATTGCTTCCCGGCACGCCCGGCTGGATAATCGCGACTTTAGGCGTGGGAGAGGCCGTCACGTTTATGGTAACCGTGTCTTCGCCGACCAATCCGGAAACGTCTTCCGTGACGCGGAAGGTTGCGGTATACGAACCTGCGGTTAAATATGTAAATGAGGTGGTCGTTACGACAGGAGAACCGAAATCAAACACGCCATCGCCTTCAAAATCCCATTCGTATTTGGAAATCGTGCCACTCTCGGCAACGGCGCCGGTTCCGCCAAAACTGACCCCTTCCCCAACTTTGATATTCTGGGTGGCCGCCGGGATGGTTATATTGGCGGTCGGTGCGGTGGATAACGGAGCCTGCGCGGTTATGGTAACGCTTGATTTAGTGACCAATCCTGCGCTATCCTGCACCATGACTGTGGCAACATAGGTGCCCGCTTTCGGATAGATATAAATCGCGGTGTTTGTTATCGCAGAAACTGCGGAAACATAGTCATTGACTCCATCAGTATTATAATCCCACAAATATGCTTCAATTTGTCCGGCGCTTGCCGTGGCCGTGGCCACGAAAGTGACAGTAACCGGGGCCGTATCGGTCGGGCTATATGCGCTTAAACCGCTGATGGTCGGAACGCCGGCCGCAGCGGCAACGGTAATAGTAATATCCTTGGTTATCGTTGAACCGTCCGCATAGGTAATCTTCAGCCTGGCGGTATAAGTCCCGGCTGTATCGTATGTGAAGGTGGTATCACCGCTTATATTACTGACAAAATCCGGCCGGAACGTGGTTCCATCATAATTAAAGTCCCATTCAAACTGGACGATCGCACTGCCCGTGCCTAATTGGGCGGTGAAATCAACGCTCAGAGGGCTGGTACCTGTCGTAACGTTTGCGGCCGGTTCGACTATGGTTTTGGCTCCGCCGGCAACGGGGGCACCAGATGGAGTAATCGCCCGTGTGCTCAAAGCGCCGAGAATCGTGACATCGGCATTGGCGGACACCTGGGAGGAGAAAGTTTCGCCGGTTGAGGCACTGCCATTCAGGTTATAAACCACCAGCCAGTTTTCGCTTCCGGCAATCGCAATGGTGCGCGGAGAGCCAAGGGTCATGGTAATTGCGGTATTATCGGTTGCAAAGGTACTTGAGACCAGGATGGTATCACCGGTATCCGATATTCCGTTATCATTGGCGTCCAAGACGAGCCTGACTGCGGCGATATCAGTATTATCATTGGCCGTCCCCGAAGGTGTTACCTTTACTGCGCTGATTGTTGCGTTTTCGGTGCCGGTTGTGACAGATATCTTAAGCTGTAACATGGTCAGGTTAGTGGTTGTGGTAACTTCGCTGGAAGCCGCGGGGTTATAGGTGCCGGCGCTCAAGATGACGGTTGCACCGGAAATCGCGGTGGTCGCCGCACCGACAGTATCTTTCTTTGAGGTATCACCACTGGATGTGGCCACCATAATCAATGTTTTAACAGTGCCGTTGGTAATGGTAGCGTCGGGCGTAACCTCAACCCGTATTATTTTTGTGGCTGCCGAGGCCAAAGACGCGGTCGCCCAGCCTGCACCGGTTACATTTGCGGTAATATCGGTTCCCGCGGCTGCGTCATCGTAATATGTCACAAACCAGCCTGAGCCCCCGGCTGTGCCGGTCAGTGTGAAAACGTCGTTAAAGTTGCCGTCGTTTTCTATGGTGATAAGATAGGTAACAATCTGTGTATTATTGACATTCTGGCTCTTGGTCTGGTTTGTTCCGTCAAGGTTATAGATGCCATTCCCGATATAAGCGCCGTCAGTGCTATTCTTAACCTGCGAATCGACGGAATAAGCGGCATTTACCGTAGTGGTTGCCTTGACCAAATCTTTCTGCGTTAAGCCTGTTTCGGAGGTGGCGCAAATTTCCAGGGTGTTGGATCCGCCTCCGGCAACCGTGCCATCGGGTGTGACTTCGACCCTGATTTCTTTTGAGGCATTCATGGCTAAAGATGCGGTTGCCCAGCCAGCGCCGACGACATTAACGGTTATGTTATTGCCTCCGGCAACGTCATCATAATATGTAATAAACCAGCCGCCGCCTGAAGCCGTGCCGGTAATAGCAAAGGTATCACTGAGATTGCCGTCATTTTGCACCTTGATAAAATACGTTACAACCGCATTATTGTTTACGTTTTGTGCTTCGGTCTGGCTTGCACCGGTCAGGTTATAAACGCCATCACCTGTATAAGTCGCGCCGATAGAGGTCTTAATCTGCGAATCAGGCTTATATACGTTATTTACGGTGGTCGTAGCTTTTACGACGTCCATTTTTGTGGCGTTATCAAAGGAAGTCGCCCAGACAAATGAATTCAGCATCGTAGCGCCGGCTAACGTAAGGTCCGGGGTTATTTCGACGATAATTTCCTTAGAAGCGGTCATTGCCAATGAACCGGTAGACCATCCTGTCCCGACGAAAGCGTTGGTAAGATTGGTGTAGGTAGGTGAATCGTAATAAGTTATATACCAACCCGACCCGCTGGCTGTTCCGGTTAGCGTAAAGGCATCCGAAACATTGCCATCATTTTGAATCTTGACATAATAGGTAACGGTCGCCATATTATCCAGCGCTTGCGCCTTGGTTTGGCCGGTGCCATCAAGATTGTAAATATCATCACCGATATAAGACGGGTCACCATCGTTTTTAATCTGGAGATCTGTTTTATTAGTTTCATTTACCGTTGTGGTTGCTTTTAGAACATCTTTCTTACTGGTATCCCCCAAAGAGGTTAACCACATTAAGGTGTCCAAAGAAGTTCCGCCGGCAACGGTTAAGTCCGGGGTTACTTCCACCCTAACTTCTTTTGAGTTATCACGCGCCACCGGGCCGAAATTCCAGCCTAATCCGATTACGCTTGCGGTAATATCATTCCCGCCGGTTGTTGCGTCGTAATACGTAATCCACCATCCCGCACCACTTGCGGGACCTGTTATGGTGAATCCATCAGCGGTATTCCCGTCATTTTCCATTTTTAGCAAATAAGTTACAATCTCGTTGCGCTCAACCGCCTGGGCTTTGGTTTGTCCGGTTCCATCCAGGTTATAGAGATTGTCACCCGCATAGGCAGGGTCACCTATCTCACCATCAACCTTATACATATTGTTAACGGTTGTGGTGGCAACGACCATATCGCAAATATTTGTCGCAGTGCTTGCGCATGACCACACTGAAATAGCTTTTAAATCTCCACCGGCTACCGTGGTTATAGGTTCCACTTCCGCCCTGATTTCCAAAGCCTGGCCCTTTGCAATAAGATTATACCATCCGCCGGCAATTATATCAGCCGTAATGGGATTGCCATTAGTTTTGGCATCATAATAAGTCACCCACCATCCCGCACTGCTGGCAGTCCCGGTTACGCTGTAGCCATAATCACCATTACCGTCATTTTCGATTTTTATATGGTATGTAACAATCTCGTTATTATCGACACTCTGCGCAACGCTTTGAGAACCGTCAGTAGTATAATCATCATCACCGACATAGCCCGGTGCTGATTTCTTTTCAATTTGATTATCAACGGTGCTTAGTGCATTTACTGTGGTGGTACAGACGACTACATCGCTAAAATTTGTGGAAGTACTTGCCGTGGTCCAGATTGTAATGACCTTTTCTTGTCCTCCCATCAAGGTGCTGTCAGGAGTAACTTCAGCCCTTATTTCCATATAACCGCCTGCTCGCGTAATAATTTCATAAAGCCCGATACCGGTTATTTCAGCCGTAATATCGGTCCCTGTCGGGGCGTTATAGTATGTAATCCACCAACCATCACTGCCATCACCCGTTGTTCCGGTAACACTGTAGGCATAATCTCCGTTGCTGTCGCTTTCGACTTTAAAGTAGTATGTAACTATGTCGTTATTGTCTACTCCCTGGGTCGTCGTCTGTGATGTTCCGGTAGTATTATAAGTTCCATCACCCGTATATGAAGGATCACCGCTGTTTTTAATCTGGGCATCCGGTTTTACCACGGTGTTTGCGGTTGTAGTTGCGATAACCCAATCACAAATATTTGTGTCAGTTGTTACCATAGCCCAAAATATAATATCTTTTTCTTCACCACCAAGAACTGTTATATCATGAGTAACTCCGACAGTAACTGTGATTGAACTGCCCTGGGCAATAGACGGAGTTAACCAACCGCTGGGATTGTTGATATTTGAAGTAATATCTCCCGTGCCTGCTTCATAATAAGTAATCCACCAGCCGCTGCCGCTGGCCGCAGAACTGCTAACACTGTATTGATAGTCACCGGTTATGCCATCATTTTGAATTACTATGTTATACGTTACCACGCCATTATAATCCCCACTTCCGGTTACGGATTGTTCAGTCGGATAGGTTTGCCCATCGCCGACAGGACCGGGAAAAGCAGCGTCTTCTATTTGCAAGTCAACATCAGCCGCCCAAACATTTCCGGCAAAGGCGCCTGTTATTAATAGTATTATTGCGATGCCTACCGCAGTGCCCAGCGTCTGTTTCGTACGTGTTAAAATCATAATACTCCTCCTTTTAAGCATATATTAAAACTGAGTAAATTGCATTATCAATATATGCTGATTATAAAAATGTGTCAAATAAAAACAAATAATGTTTAGCTTTTTTGTGCTATACAACCACTTGAAATTATAGTGAGTAAGAAATGACCAGGAAGAATTTATATAAAAGAAACATGCTATTTTTGTTCGCCGGCGAGTATTTTAAAATAGCGCTCCAGCCATTCCTGGTATTCAATGGTAAAATCCTGCGATTTGGACAGCAAAATAGCGTCACGAACTTTGGGAGGCAGAGTCCCCCAGCGGTCAGTTTCCCCGCCGACGTGTTGCCCGACTCCGGGAGGAGGCGCACTTGCTTCATACGGCTGTGTGGCCGGGTTGGATGCCTTCGGCTGCGGTTTATTCTGTTGCTGTTGTTGCTGTTTCTTTTGCTGTTGCTGGCTGGATTGGCTTTGCTGCTGCATTTCACGAGCCAGCTTAATGAGTTTGGTGATATCATCTATCGCATTTTTCTGTTTGGTTTGGATTCCCTTAAGCATTTTCTCAAGATTCTCAACTGCTTCCTTTTGTTTTTTGATTATTTCATCAACAGTTAGTTTGGCTTCTTCCTGTTTTTCAATTGCTTTCCAGTCGCTTGTTGTTGAAAGACCATCTGCCGCATCAAGCATTTTATCCTGTATTTTTTTCAATATATCAAGAACATCGGCTTCTTCCGACAATGTTTCCGGTTTAAGCTGGTTGTTGAGTTCGTCAATATTTTCATCAATTTCCTTCTTTTTGGTTTCAATATCGCTCTCAGCAAAGACGATTCCGGCTGACATGCATAAAATCAGTAGAATCGTGAAGCGTGTTTTTAACATATTTATTCTCCTTCTTCTTCCTTCGGCATTTCGCGTTTTTCTTCCTCGGCGGCTTTAATAAGCCGTTCGGTAAAGCCTTTGGTTAATTCATATAGATGTAACTGTTCGGCGCTCAGGCGCTGGGCAAGTTTTTTCTGAAGTATATCAAATTCCTTTGTCCCTTCTTTGACGTTTTTCCCGTAAAAATCCCTAGTCCTGTTCAAAAGATGCTCTTCCATAGTCCTGAGCATTTTAAGTTCGGCGACATCCGGCAAAAGCTTCGGCTTACCGCCGCCTCCTCCACCGCCGCCCCCGCCGCCCGATTTCATCTTGGATTTTTCCGATTTCAGGGCATCAATCAGTTCTTTTAATTTATTTACAATGTCCTGTTCAATTCCCTGGGTATATTCATCGGTGCGTTGCTCATTATCCAATAATGTTTTAACCGTGGACATGTCGTCGACGACCGTCTTTAAAACCCAAGAAAATACCGCCGAATCTTCCTTTAGCAGCTTTTCGATTACCTCCGATGTTTCTTTAACCAGCTCATCCTGGCTTTGGGCTACTTTTTTGAGGTTGATTAATTCGGCTCTTGATAATTCCTTCTCCTTTGTTTTAACATCCTCCAGTCGGATTGTTTCCGCGTTGATTTCTTCCTGTTTGCTGATAATCCGCCCGAGCATCTGGTCTATTTTTTCAAGGAGTTGTTGTTTTTGCTGCTGGGCAAGCGCTTCTTTTTTACGCGCTAATTCTTCATACATTCTTTCCAGTTCTTCAATAGCTTCCTGCTCTTCTGACTGCGCCTGTTGGGGAGAACTTTTGGACATGCTTTCGGATGCAGATTTCATTTGCTCGGAAGCTTTTTTAGCCTGCTCGCTTGCCTTTGGCTCATTTTTGGATTTGGCATCCTCGGCAAGTTTCTTGGTTTGCTCTTCAATTTCCTGCTGGCGGCGTTTTAGTCTTTCAAGCTGGCGTTTTTCCTCGTCGGTTAAGGTGCGATTTTTAAGTTTTTCCAGTTCATCCTTGGCTTTGGCAAGTTCGTTTTCGGCGTTTTTCTGGTTTTCCTGGGCTTCTTGTTTTTGCTCCCGGCTTGATTCCGGTGATTTAGAGCCCTGCTTCAAGCTATCCGAAGCCTTTGACATCTGCGACGATGCATTCTGTGAATTTTCGGAAGCCTTGCTCATTCCCTGTTTAGTCTGCTGGCTTGCATTAGGCTGGTTTGAAAGCTTCTGAAGCTGTTTAGAAAGCGCATCAGCCTGTTCGGACAGCTCTTTTTGCGTTTGGGCCAACTCGTCAAGCTTTTTCGTATCATCAAGCTTATCAAGTTCTTTAAGGAGCTCCTCCAATGATTTCTCCGCATTTTTTAACGAATCAATAGATTTTTCCTGTTGATTATTTGCCTGATTGGTGTTATTTTGAGAAAGGCTTTGTTTTGCCTGGCTCATTTCCTGCGACGCCTGGTTAGTCTGCTGTGCGGCATTTTGAGACGATTCCTGTGTTTTGGGCGGATAAAATGGGGATGATTGCATCTGCTCGGAAATCTTTTTTAGGTCATCATGCAAACCATTTGCCTGGTCATTGAGTTTTTCCTGTTTGTCGGCGACATTCTGGAATTTTTCATGTTCCGGATTGGCCAGTTGTGTTCTCAAAGCATCCAGCGTTTCTTTGGCATCTTTCAAGTCATTCAAAGCTTTGACTTGTTCCGGTTCGGCGGTTTTGGAATCGTCCGCCTTAAACTTTTGCTGGGCGCTATTCATGTTTTGCGCAGCTGAACCGGTTTGTGCCGAAGATTTCGTCAACGCCTGTTTCATAGCCGGTTGTCCGGAAGATTGCCCGCTTGATTTCATTTCCTGGGATAATTTATTCGTTTCTTCCTGAAGTTTATTCTGTATTTCGGCCAGGCGTCCTGACTGGTCTTCTGTGTTTTTAGCCAGTTCCTCAGACATTTTTTGCATGGCATCGCGCACTTTTTCCATGTTTTTTAAGGCGTCACCCTGATTTTGCATTGCCTGATCGTATGATTCATCATTCAAGTT
Organism: Planctomycetota bacterium; assembly: GCA_016207825.1. NCBI lineage: Bacteria > Pseudomonadati > Planctomycetota > Planctomycetota bacterium. Next base: position 10,382 of record JACQZI010000032.1, read on the forward strand.
TTGCGCAGCCGAATCGGTGTTTTCCAGGCTTTTATTCATCGATTCAATTGCTTTGTTCTTATCTTCCTTGGGCAAAGGAAGCTTGTTAATTAGTGAACTGATTTTATCGGCATGCTTTGTTATATTTTTCTGCTGTTCGGTTAATTCTTCAGGCTTTGCTTTGTTTGGATTGCCGGAAGCCTTTTCGGTTTCATTCATTAGTGATTTTTGTGCCTGCATAAGGTTATTTAACTGTTTCAGCGCATCATCAAGCCCATGTTCGGTTTGTTGCAACGCCTTGTTTTCATTGAGTGCCGCAGCCTGTTGGTTGACAAGTTTATCAAGTTTATTTATAAAATTGGTCAATTCTTTCAAGTCGCCCTGTTCTATGTTTTTAGTTTCATCAAGAAGTTTTTCCTGTTCCTTTATTAAATCAGCGATTTTCTGTTTGGCTTTTTCAATATCCTTCTTGTTGTCTGAAAGCGTTGGCTGGAGGACTTCCTGCCTTAATTTTTTTTGCTCCGCCATCAAGCGCTCGATATTCTGAATTGCATCGTTTATCTGCTGATCCTCCGCCGGATTAGTTTTTTTTGTATCATCAAGTATTTTTTGTTCTTCGCTTTTCAGGCGGTCCGTTTCTTTCATCAAAGATTCAAGCGCTTTGATTTTTTCCTCAATATCCTTCGCGCCCATTTTATCTTCCAGGAAACCAAGTAATATTTCCAGTTCACCGGTCACTTCCTCGCCTTTTGAAATGGCCTTGCCGACCAATTTATTTTCCAGCAAGGTGAGTATTTCGTTAACATCATCAGCGACAAGGTCTTTTTTGAGTATCTCGATTGCCTGAAGCAGTTTTTCTGCATAGTATGGCTGAATTTCTTTCAATTTGTCCGCAATCCGGCGCATCTTGGCTTCAAGGTTACGTAAATCATCAGCGGCCTCCTTTTGCCGGTCAATAGCGCTTTTAAGTTTGCCTTCAGGGGACTGCGCATAAAGCAGCGGGCTCAAAAGGAGCAGAATCAAAAGACAGGTGATTTTCTTCATAAATAAGTCCTTTTCATTCTTTTAATTCCTGGATGATTTTATTTTGTTTCTGAAGTAATTCTCGAACTACCCGTACTACTTCCTGGTAATCTTCCCATTCCTCCATTTTGGCAAGAGCTTCCCCCAAGTTTTGGATAACTTGTGACTGGAAATCGAGCACGCCGTTGTAGATAGTTTCGCGACGTGAAGGATCCGGCAAATTCGCCAGTTTGCTGATTGCATCGGAAGCCTGGGTGGATTTGTTTTCACCGGCATCTTTGATAAGCCCGTTTATTAATTTCAGCTTATCTGAAGTAGTCGTATCCCATAATTTATTTATGACTATATCGCTGATAATTTCGTCAAATTCCTTGCCAACCCGATCCAGGATTTGGACAATTCTGCGTTGTTCGGTCTGGTTTTTCTGAAGGCAGCGTTTTTCAGGCTGGCTAAATGCTTCGTTATCAAGCAAGGTGTCTTTGCTTTTAACAAACTCATCTTTTATTTCTGTCTGGAGCTGCAGCGTTTTTTTGACCTCTTCTTTAATCCGCAACTCGATTTCCTCTATTCTTTTCTGCAATTGGGCGGCGTCGACAATCATGAACTTGAATTCGCGCGTACGCGTGATATTTGTGGCGGATATGGCGCAATTATCTTCCGCTTCAATCTGATAACCGATAACATCCCCTTCTTTAACACCCGTTTCGACGATATTGAAAATATAATTAGATTCGATTCTCGGCGAACCGTAGGGCACACCATTATGCCTATCGGTTAGGAGTACGGATTTTTCTTCGGGAGCCTCGCGGTTCTGTATTTTATAGAATAAGGAAATCCGGTTGACGCCGTAATCATCCGTCGTCAATAATATTACCGGCACTTCAGCATTAGACGTAACCTGTTTGGCGTCTTTTTTAGGCTCAATGATTTTAATCGTTGGGGCTGTATCGGCAATCGCCTTAATAGGATAGCGAACAGATTCCAGGTTTTCCAGTCCATTCTGCGCCTTCAGGGAAATAATATATTCGGCAGCACTGCCCACCTTCAATGCCATTGACATTTTTTTAGGTTCATTCAGGATGTCGTTTTCGATGGCAATTTCCCTAAGGTCGCTTTCACCCAATAGCAATTTTGCCGAAGTCAAAGGGATATTCGCGAAGGCAATAAGTTTTACATCGGTTCCGTATGGGGCATGTATTAATCCGCCTTCTTCCGGCTGGCTAGCCGGGGTGTTCGACAGTTTAGTATATGGGGGATAATCATACCAAGCCTGGATTTTTTCCAGGCGTGGCGGCGTCAATACCTGGATTGTTTTAGGGTCGGTTCGATCATCGCCACCTTGGACATAAAACGTAAAACTATTATGCACCTGCCGGAAATCGTAAGTGAATTTTTTATCGTCATTCTCATCGGCGCCCATTCTTTCCCATCCGGATTCCCCTGTTTCAAATTCATAATAAACGTATACTTTTTTCGGAGACCCCTTACGTGCTAAGACGGTCAGATTAAAATCCTGCCCTTTTGCAATAACCTCACTTTTGATGCTTACTTCCAACATGGTTTTTTTAGGCCAGCGGGCATCGCCGATTAACATGCGGTTAAACCAGATATTTGCATACGAAGGATAAAAACTGCAGTATAAAACAATTATCACCAGGAGCGATCCGGCAACGGCAAAAAGTTTCGCCATCTGCTGCGTGCTTATTATTTTACTGAAATCCAATGGTGTGGCAACCTCATTTGCTTCAGTGACTAAAAGGCGGATTAATTCAGGGGAATTGCACCCATGGGGATTTTCCAGTGTTTTGCCCAATTGAAGAGAGCTAATCAGGCGCTCTTTAAGTTCAGGGTAAAATCTCTCCACGCATATCGCAATGTCTTCGTCTGTTATCGGTTTCCTCAAAGGGTATGCCAAATACTTGAACACAAAATAAACCAAGGTGATAAATCCGATAACAAGGAATGAAATTCTTACGCCTTTCGGCAGGTCTGGAACAGACCAATCAATGATAAATGTTGCAATGCTAAAAACCGCCAGGAAAATGACGGAATGTATCAAACCGTTTATCCAAAAAACGCGCCTGATGCGGTTTCGAACTTGTCCAAGCCGTTCAGATATTGCCGGTAATAACATGTCAGTTTTTCTCCTTCACCTCAAATGCCAATGGCGCTGATTCTATAACGCCCTGCCAGATTTTCATCTTGGAAACTTCTGCAGTATTTGGTGCAGCCGCTCCGTAGATTACCCTTAAAACATATTTTCCGGGTAGAGTAAATATATTTCCGCCCTGGCATTCAAACGCATATGGCGAATCTTTCGGAAACGTAAACCAGCCATTCCGTGACTGCAACCCACACGGTTCACCGATGGAATCCTTTAAGATATTCAAGCGGCTATAAAACACTTTGCCGTTCGGGGCAGTAACATTCAACAGTAGATAAGATGTATCAGCAGCAAAAGAGGTAAACCACATATCCTTATTTCTATTTAAAACCTGGATCTTTAATTTCAAATCATCCCCTGCCGTATATGTGATTTTATCCGGAATAATCATAATTACCGGATTACAAACATTTTTATCATTTCCTGATAATTTATTAAGGGTTAAGATATTCTTTGGTATCGGCTGGAGCGGTGCGCGGTTTAAACCCGCAAGGGTTTGGAAGCCTGCGGTGACCTCAACCGTTCCGTTCTCATTCCCGAATTCAACTACGCCCTCTGTTACCTCAAGCAAGGTCGTTTCGGAAGCAACCTTAATATAAAATTTCGTCCCGGTTACTTTGACCGAAGCGAACGGGGTTTTTACGAAGAAACCATCGGGTCTTTTCTCGTTTATTTCAATTTCCATCTCGCCGATTGCCACTTCCAGTATATTTTTAGCGACAAACTTGAACTGGTTATATCCCATAATCTTGACGCTGCCAAAACCCAGGCGAAGCGCCGCAACCGTCCCTTCGCTGGAAACTAACTCCTGCTTTACCTTAACACTGATATTATTGCCAAAATCAATCCCGCCGCTTTTTATCATTCCTTTTTCAATGCTTGAAATTGCCGCGACTGCGTCATTATTGCTTACGGGGAATTGCAATGTGAAGTAAGAAACGATACCCACTAACACGAGCGCCGCTATACTGCCGGCCACTAACAATCTATATTTGAACCGTACACCTTTGGATGCCGATAGGCATGAAGAAGAATCATTAATCCTATCTAAAACGGTTTGCCATACATCGCCAGACACAGCGAACTTATCCGAAAATTCATAATCAGACAATAATTCAGGAATATCTTTATATTTTTTCATACACACTGTTCTTGTATGATTAAACCGCTGAGGTTCTGAATAGTATATAGATATTTTCGTATTTATTTTTTTATTTCGGTGTGTTTATTCCACCAATCATTCCAAAGCCCATTAACCATCTCGGGATCCTGTTTTTCTTTTGGGCGGTTTCCGATAACAACCGCAATTTCCTGCTTTTTCCCTTCCCGAACTAATGTTAAGTTAACTCTCGTTCCGGGGGATGTGGATTTCAACGTTTCCGCCCAATCATTTATACTTTCAAACCCTTTATCATTCAAGGCAATTATTATATCATTTGCTTTTATGCCATACTTTTCAGCCGGCTGATCCGGAATCAAGCTGCTGACCATTATGCCGCAACCTTCTTTTATATGTTCGGTAACAGCAGGGGCATTTATTTCCAACTGGTTCATATAAATCCCAAGCCAACCGGTTTGTTGAATCAAGAAAGAAGGCACTATTTCCGAAAGTATGTAACGCAAACGCATTTTCACTTCCGCATCACTGGTATTGAGGATTTTCAAAGCCTCCGGCACGACGATTTTCCCCATCCGGACAAGCTTTTTAGTGGCATTTTCCCTTTTTTCCCAATCATCATCGGCAAGTTGCGCCAATAATTCCGGAACATATTTCGCAATATCGTTGAATTCCGCTTCCAACCCGGATTTTGTTATTACAACTCCGGTAAGCGGCGTGCTGCTTATCGGGCTTATTTTCTCGCCATCAATCGGCGCATTGATTGTATAACTCACCTTAAGCTTCTTTCCAAATGCATCAACAGAATGGATTTTAACCTCATAGCCGGTGCTCGTACATTCCCCTCCGGTTACGATTAAAACCTCATCTATCGCAAAATCAACATTCGGTTTATTTTCCAGGTTATTATCTTTGCAAAAAGCATCCCATTTTTCACTATCGCGGATTACAATCTTTTCGACTTTTTTATATACCGATTGCTCCGTGGAAAACCCGCCTTTGATTTCCACGGATTTAGCGTTTTGCGCCTCCCCATTTGTGCTGCTAAAGACACAAAACAAAAGGCAGGCGATGAAAATAATACGTTTCATATTACTTCTCCCAACACCACCGTATCAACGATACAAAAAAATTGTATTACTGTCAACGAATAGGCAGATGGATTCAGCATATCGTTTCCAACAACTTTTTAATCGTAACTTTAAATAATGGATGCCTTAATCCGGGTGCGATTTGGGCAAGCGGCTGTAAAACAAACGCCCTTTCGTGCATTCTCGGGTGCGGTATGGTCAGGCCGCGCATTTTTACGATTCTCTTGCCGTATAAAAGGACATCGATATCTATTATCCTTGGCCCCCATCTATGTACTCGAACCCGCCCCATTCGTTTTTCTATGCCCTTAAGCAGTTTCAATAATTGTTCCGGGGAAAACACCGTCCGGATTTTGACCGCGGCATTGATAAAATCCGGCTGGTTAATAAATCCCACAGGCTTGGTTTTATAAAAGCGTGATCGGCGCAAAATCTGGATGCCGGCTTCTTCCATCAAACGGATTGCCTTTGAGATGTTGTATTTTTTTCTTCCCAGATTGCTGCCTAAACCAAGATACGCCGTGTTTTCAAGCATAACGCTAATGAGATTCCGGCTCCCCGGTCAGTTTCGGCTGGGTCCGGTATTTCGGGAAGAGACGAACTAAAAATGTGAACGGCCCGCTTAACGTATAGACCAAAAACGCCACTATCAGCGTTTCTTCCGTCCTGAAATACATAAGCAAAACCACCAGCGTTATCTGGACCAGTTGCATAAAGCGGTGTTTGGATTTAATCAACCGGTTTAAAGGATGCATATACCGCATCCGGCTGACCATGAGAAATGCCAGGATAAGCGTGACAAACGGCAGCAAAAGCGGGATTATTTCACTGCGATAAACATTATATGGCAAATCAGGCTCTTCATGGAAAATAATTATTGCCATAAGCATTCCGGCAGCGCCGGGCGTCGGCAATCCCGCAAAATATTCATGCGCGTCAAAACCCTTGCCTGTTTCCACGTTGTAGCGCGCCAAACGCAAAGCGGCGCATGCAACATAAAATGCGCAAATGACAAAAGTAAATTTATATGATATGAAATGGGTGCCGGTCCTGTGGATGATTGAATAAGCTAAAAATGCCGGTGCAATCCCGAAGGTTACGACATCGGCTAGCGAATCCAGTTGTGCGCCGAATTGGCTTGCGGATTTCGTAGCGCGCGCAATCAAGCCGTCCAGCCCGTCAAATACCACCATCCCGACAAAGACAAGCTGTGCCGCTTGCAGGTAATTCCCCTTAACCGCATAAGTCAGCGCACCGAATCCGCACAGGAGATTTCCCAGCGTAAAAAGCGTAGGTAAAATCGCCACGCGGCTCAACTTTTTAGGCTTAAATTTCATAATCAGATACTTCTGACACTTGGTTTGATTTCAGGCTGCGGCGGCATCTGGATAAGCATCTCCGGCCTTCCGGCAAGACCGCAATATCCCTGATCATTATACGGCGCCTGCGTCTTGAAAGGATACGCCCATCTCCACATCATGCAGCTTTCACCGAGGCAGTTTGTATCGTCCTTCTTTGAAAGCATCGGGCATATTTTTCCGGATATTTCTCTTTTGTGCACTATCATATCTCAGTTCCCCTTCACTTTAGCCATAATAGTTTTAGCTCCCTTGACCTTATCCTTAACTTTAACCACTACGGATTCGACATTCTTCTTGGGTATAAAAAGCTCGGTTCGCGAGCCGAACTTAATCATTCCGATTCTTTGCCCTTTTCGAACGGCGTCACCCGGTTTAACGGCGCAAACAATGCGGCGGGCGAGAATCCCGGAAACCTGCCTGACCAGCATTCTAACCGAACCGGCAACCATTCCGATGGCGTTGCTTTCGTTTTCCGAAGAAGCCTCCGGCACGGATGCCACCAGGAATTTTCCCTTACGGTAATCGGTCCATTCCACCTTGCCTTCCAGCGGAGCTCGGTTAATATGGACGTTAAAGACGGAAAGGAATATGGCAATCTAACGCATATTCATGGACGCCGCCGAAAACTACTCGTTTTTCTTCTATACCGCCCTTTTGTTCCTGGTCATGGTGTTTCTCCTGACGACCACATTGACCGCGCACCTCAAAAACAGCAAGATGGAAAATTATTATCAGGGACTTGTTGATGAAACCAAGCAGATTAAGGAAGATTGCACCCGTCTTGAGAAAGAAAAGCGCGCGATATTATCCGACCCCTTCTATTTAGAGATGTATATCAGGCGGACACTCCGTATGCAGGGCGATGGGGAAATCATCCTCAAGTCTAAATAAATTAATCGCATTAACCAAAACATGCGTAATAATCGGGGTAAGCAAACTGCCTGTTAATTCATAAAACCAACCCAGCATAAATCCCATCCCGACGGCAAATACTGTCCAGATGATATATACCCGCTTTACCGGGAAGTGAAGCATCCCGAAAATTACCGAGGTGATAGCTAGACCGAGATACGGCTGGAGCAACCCGCGGAAAAGGACTTCCTCGGCAATGCCGCTTGAAAGCGCCACGACAATAATCTCAAAGCTCGAAAGCCTGCCCAATATTAATGTGAATTCCTGTTGCAGGTCTTTTACGCGCTTAAAAAGGTATGCGCTTATTATGGAAACCGCAACCACCCCGCAACCCCCGCCTAAACCAAGCCCTATTATTATATATGTATCAGGATAGATATGAAAAGCGTCCAGGAGATACGCTAATCCTTTAAAATAGTAAATACCTAGAAGGCTGATAATAAGTACGATTGAATAAATTACGGCCATCGGGAAGACGATGCGGCTCTCGCCTCGCCAAAGGCGGAGAATCAAGCAAGGGGATTTCGGCGGAGCATGGCGGAAAAGCATAAATCAATGGCTTTTCTTGCCTATCATGCGCTTTTTTTCGTAGGCATCTACAATGGATTGGACCAAGGGATGGCGCACGATATCTGCTCGAGTGAGATATGAAAACGCAATACCTTCGACATTCCCCAAAACGCTCTGTGCTTCGACCAATCCCGAAACCTTCCCCAAAGGCAGGTCTATCTGGGTAATATCGCCGGTCACCACGATTTTAGAGCGCTCCCCCATACGGGTCAGGAACATCTTCATTTGCTCGGAGGTGGTATTTTGCCCTTCATCCAGAATCATAAAAGCATGATCGAGGTTTCTCCCGCGCATGTAAGCAAGCGGAACGACCTCGATAATCTCGTTATCAATTAATCGCTTGGTCTGCTGGAACGGCAGAAAGCTGTTCAAAGCATCATAAAGCGGACGCAAATACGGATTGACCTTTTCCTGGTAATCTCCCGGCAGGAATCCCAACCTTTCGCCGGCCTCAACCGCTGGGCGCGCCAGGATAATCTTATTAACGGTGTTAGTGCGCAGGCAATGAAGAGCGCGCGTTACTGCCAGGTAGGTCTTGCCTGTCCCGGCCGGGCCGATAGACACCACAATGTCATTAACTTCCATCAATTCAATATAACGGCGTTGCCCCTCACTGCGCGGCTTGACCATTTCCGATTGTGTTTGAGGAACGGGCGAATATCCTTTACGAACAGGCGGTTTGCCGCTGATGATATCGTTTAGCGCGTCTTGGCTTAATTCATCTTCAGATGAGCGCAGGCGTTCCGAAATTTTCCGTAAGGCTTCATATGCCTTTTCCACGTCGCCCCGTTCTCCCGTAATTTTCAGGAAATTGCCTTTGAGGTAAACCTTAACCCCGCAACTATGGCTCACCTCGCGCAAATAGCGGTCATACGTCCCGCAAAAGCGCACGGCTTCATCCTGTCCGGATAACTGTATCACCCGTTCTGTTTTCATAATAAATATAAAACGTATTTAGCGAAAAATAAAGCAAGACCTGAAAAAATAATTGAGTCAATCAAATCAAGAACTCCCCCCAATCCGGGAATAAATCCCGAATCTTTAACGCCGCAATGCCGTTTAATCGCGGATTCCACCAAATCACCGACTTGTCCAAAAAACGCAACAACGCATCCCAGCACTAAAGCACTCAAGGATGTTTTTAATATTAATGAAGAGTTAAGTATGTCAAGAGGGCTAAGCAGCCTGAAAACGATTGAAGCCAATGCCCCAAAAATAAGAGCAACTATAAATCCCTCCCATGTTTTGTTCGGGCTTATGTTAGGAGCGAGCTTTCGTTTGCCGAAAAACTTTCCGCCGAAATATGCGGCGCTGTCGGCAACTTTATTGACGACAATCAGGTATAAAATAAAATCATCAAGATATATGACTGTCAACGGCAAGATTATATAAATCACGCTCGACATAACTGCGTAATTAGCGGGAATTTTTTGATATTTTCCTGACAAAACAGTTATAATCAACTGGTGCGTTAATAAAACGAAAACCCCGATAAAAAGCAAATTACCCGCAAAATCAGCCGTCGGTTTGATACTGAACAGCACCCTTTCAAAGCCAAATAATATTACAAACAGCGCAATTGGTATTATCTTATTAAATTTTCCATAAATATTCTCATGCATCTTGTAGAATTCATACAGCGCCAGAACCCCGGCGACCAGGATTAAACTAAATACGCCCCAATTAGATTCCGTCGCATAATCTATATAAAACAACCCGGCCACCAGCGCAACCAGGATGATTCCCACAATCACTCTCGTTTTTAACATATCATTCCTCTTCGTTCCTCAGTGGCTATATGCCTCCAAACCGTCTTTCTCTTTTAGCATAATCCTTTAACGCCTTATGCAATTCTTCCTTATTGAAATCCGGCCATAAAACCGGCGTGATATATAATTCCGTATAAGATAGCTCCCACAAAAGGAAATTGCTGATTCTCATTTCACCACCCGTCCTGATAAGCAAATCCGGATCGGGCATTTCTGGCTTATAAAGATACTTACCGAAAGTTTTTTCATCTATTTCATCCAAATTAAGCTTCCTCTCCTTAACCTCACGGCAGATTTTCTTAACTGCGTCTATTATTTCCAGCTTGCCGCCGTAATTCAGGGCTAAAGAAAATATCATGCCGGTATTGACCGCCGTGATCTTTTCTGTTTTCTCCAGCTCATCCTGCGCAAATTTAGGCAGTGCTTCGAGTTTTCCGATGGCGGTAAACCGGATATTGTTCTTCATGAGTTCCGGCCATTCCTGAATCAGGTATTTCTTGAGGAGGCGCATCAGGAAATTGATTTCGTAAGAAGGCCGTTTCCAGTTCTCGCTGGAGAATGCATATAATGTAAGCCATTTGATGCCGGTTTGGGCGCATTCGGTAACGATATCCCTGACCAGTTTTGCGCCGGCTTCATGCCCGCGGATGCGCGAAAGGCCTTGTTTCTTTGCCCAGCGGCCGTTGCCGTCCATGATGATAGCAATATGGCCGGGCAGCTTTTGGGGAATCTCTTTACTCATCTTTTATCTATCGTTTGGGTGCGTTCCGGCCCAATGGAGATTATTTTTATAGGCACGCCAAGCTTTTTTTCTATGTATTCAAGATATCGGCGCGTGTTCAAAGGGAAATCGCGGTATTTGCGGATGCCGCGCAATGAAGACTGCCACCCGGGTAATGTCCGGTAAACCGGTTCGCAATTCTTTAAGGTATTCAAATCAGCCGGGAAATCGCGATAGACCCGGCCTTTATATTTATAGGCAACCGCCACCTTAATTGATTTCAAGATGCTCAGGACATCCAGCTTGGTGATGACGATTTGGCTGACGCCGTTAAGCTCAACAGCATACTTGGCGGCGACCATATCCAGCCATCCGCAACGCCTGGGGCGTCCGGTGGTCGCTCCGAACTCCCCGCCTTCTTTACGTAGGCATTCGCCTATTGGGTTATCCTGCTCGGTCGGGAAAGGGCCTTCGCCCACCCGGGTTGTGTAAGCCTTTAATATCCCGATAACATTGGTAATCGAACTCGGCGGAATGCCCGAACCGGCGCTGATGCCGGTGGCGTCCGAATGGGATGATGTCACAAAAGGATATGTCCCGTGGTCGATATTAAGGAGCGTCCCCTGCGCGCCTTCAAAGAGCACCCTTATTTTGGCGTCCATCATCCGCCTGATGAATAAACGGGTATCGGTAACGTATGGTTTAAGCCTGCGCGCATAGAAAAGAGATTCTTTATATATCGCGCCGGAATCAATTCCTGTCTTCGAATGCAACGCCCTAAAATAAATATTCTTTTCGGCAAGGTTGATTTTTACCTTTTCGAGCAATCTTTTCGGCTCGTATAAATCCATTAACCGGATGCCGGTCCGGTTATATTTATCAACGTAAGCGGGTCCGATTCCACGTCCGGTCGTCCCGATTTTTGATTTGCCCAGGCTCTTTTCCGAAAGCGTATCCAACCACTTATGGTATTGGAATACCAGGTGGCAGCGCTCGCTGATAAAAAGCCTCCCCTTTATCTTAATCCCGCGCTTGGTAAGCTCATCCATCTCTTTTAGAAGCAACATCGGATCCAGGACCACACCGTTTCCGATAACGCATTTGACTTTGGGGTGCAGTATCCCGGAAGGTATGAGATGGAGGACGAATTTCTCATCACCGATAATTACGGTATGCCCGGCATTGCTCCCGCCCTGGTAGCGCACGACTATATCGCATTCCGAGGAAAGCAAATCAACGATTTTCCCTTTGCCTTCATCCCCCCACTGCATGCCGATTACAGACGCTATACTCATAATTACATAAATTCTTTTGTAAGCTGATTTAGCTGATTAAACGGATAAGATTTAAATCTGTTTAATCCGCTCAATCCGCCCATTCTAAACTCCATATTATTGGGCGTACTGATAACTACTTATCCTTCATTATGGAATAGACGCAGATTTCGCCGCACATGGAACAGGCTTCTTCATCTTTCTTGGGCTTGCGCTTGGCGCGGTAAGCGCCGGCCTTTTTCGGGTCAAGCGCGTATTTAATCTGGTTATCCCAATCCTGGTTCCTGCGGTATCCGGAAAACCTGCGGTCTTCATCCATGGCGCCTTTGATGCCCTTGGCGATATCCGCGGCATGGGCGGCAATCCGGCTGGCAATCACGCCTTCACGGACATGCTCTTCCTTGGGTAGTCCCAAATGCTCCATAGGCGTCACATAGCACAGGAAATCCGCCCCTGCCCAGGCAGCCAAAGCCCCGCCGATTGCCGAGGTTATATGGTCGTATCCGGGCGCGATATCCGTCACCAACGGCCCCAGGACATAAAACGGCGCGCCGTCGCATAATTGCTTTTCCAATAATACCTGAGCCTGAATCTGGTTTAAAGGGACATGCCCGGGACCTTCTATCATTACCTGGACATCCGCCTTCCTTGCTTCCTTGGCAAGCCTGCTTAAAACCATCAGTTCCTTTATTTGGGCTTTATCAAAGGAATCCGCAATGGCGCCTGGACGCAGGCCGTCGCCCAGGCTTAAGGTGACATCATACTCGCGCGCGATATCAATCACGCGGTCAAACTTTTCATAAAGAGGGTTTTCTTCCCCGTTCGCCTTCATCCATGCGGTGAGTATCGCCCCGCCGCGGCTGACCACTCCGCCCACGCGCGGTTCTTTATCAAGATGGCTGACCACGTCACGAGTCACGCCGGAGTGTATGGTGATAAAATCAACCCCGTCTTTGGCATGCTGTTCTATGGTCTTGAATAATATATCATCATCCCAGTCGCAGACAGTTTTATGCGCCTTACGGGATGGAAGGACAGCCTCATAAATCGGAACCGTACCGAACGAAACAGTTGCTTTAGCGAGCAATGCCTGCCTGATTTTCGTAATATCGCCTCCGGTGGATAAATCCATCACGGCATCAGCTCCAGATTCTTCGGCAGCACGGAGTTTCTTAAGTTCAACCTTTATATCCGCATAATCGGAAGAGGTGCCCAGGTTCGCGTTGACCTTGGTCTTTAGACCCTTCCCTATGCCGCAAACTGCTTTGGCCGGTATCTTACGCCCGGCGGATAACTTCTTCCAGCGGTTGGTGTTTGAAGGGAGGACGATATGGCCTGCCTTGATTCCTTCAAGGATATAAGAAACTTTAACACCCTCTGCCTTGGCAACCAGTTCCATCTGGGGTGTTATTTTATTGGCGCGCGCCGCTTTTAATTGCGTCATTAAATTCTCTCTTGATTTAATCTTGCCACGAAGACTCTAAGACACAAAGAAAAATTTAGTGGCTTTGTGCCTTGGTGGCTAATCACTAACAAGAAAAGTATAACAAGCTAATAACGGATAGTCAAGAAATGATTATTAGGATTAAAAACAATCCAATCACTCCCCCAACACCTGCGGCAAGAGCCAGGCATGCACCAGCGGCAGATAGACAATCTGGGTTGGTGCGATTTCCTCCCATCCGGCGTAATCACGGGTCAAGACAATAATTTTTTTCGCCTTTATGCGCCTGCCGAAATTTACCAGCGCCCATCTGCCGGATTTCTCCAGCGGGAAATCATATCGCGCGCCGACTAAGTGCCTGACCAATCCGCGCTTCAGGCAGTAGCCGGTAACGTCGCTCGTCTCACCCATCCAGTATTTTATCTCTTTTATCCACGGGATGAAACGCAATTCGTTATAAACTAAATTATCAATCAGCGCTTTCCGGTCGGGGCGGGTATCAACCGGCTGGAACGAATCTATCAGCATATTCCTTAAACCGTTGTCGTTAAAATATAAAATCGGCGCGTCCTTGGCGATATTGGTTTTCTCAGGATACGGATAAACCTTATTAATGTAATAATTAGATTCAAGTGTATCTACAAAAGCCGAAACCGTTTTCCAGTTCGCCTTGGTCTCCTGCGACAATTTGGTAACGTTTAAGACCGTGCCGTGCGTGCGGGCTAATTCGTCCAGTATCTTCCTTTGCTGGGTTTGTTGCAGCCTTTCTTGCTTAGATTTGGGTTGATGGTCAAACTGTGTCTGGTAAATCTTCCGCAAAATAGCCGGACGCTTGGAAATGGTGTATTCCTTGACCGCTTCGGCATATCCGCCGTAACGCAGGTATCCATCCAGGACTGGACTGAACGGTTTTAAATAACTGACACTGGTTAAATCCTTGATTTTATCAGGCAATTTCAGCTTGGGGCGCCTGTCTTTCCCGTCAGGCAAATAGATGTTGTTTGGATTCAGCATCCGGTTCATATATTCCGTGTAGGAAGCCAAGCCGAGTTCGAGATTTACCGCGCTGTCATAGTGATATGCCCTGGCAGAACTTGTCATAATCAACTTTGTATTATCCAATACCTTTTCTAATTCCTGAATCATATCGAAATCGATATTCTGGGCTTCGTCAAGCAAAATCAAGAGCCGTGTTTTCTTATCCGGGCTGAAGCCGTTAATAAACCTGGCGACATCATCCGCGCCGGTAAAGCATTCGCGCGTCAGGACATCATCGAGATTGAAATAAAATATGGCGGATGGGGAAACGCCCTTATCTTTTATGAGGTGCCTGATAGCCAGTTGGAGGAGAGTGGTTTTCCCAGCCCCGCGCGGGCCGGAAAGCAGAATAGGCGTGTTGCCTTTAAGCGCTTCCTGTAATTGGGGCAATAAGGAACGGTCGAATGTCCAGCTCATCAGTTTGGAGGCGTCATCGCGCCAGGGGTTTTGTTGTAAGAAATTTTCTACATTAAACATTGCTCCTCCTTGTCAAATATGAACACGAATATTTCGAATTAAGCCGAATAATCACGAATGAATTCGTGGGATTAGTTCTATTCGTGCTATTCGTGTTAACTCTTTTTAGGAGTTTTGTCAACTCAAATCTTCCACTTTGTCAACCCAAACCTTCCATTTATCCCATAAAACTCAATATAATCAACAGCCATATTCAATATAATGAGTTTATTATAAGTCTTATATTGAAAATGTATCTTTTTATACTCCTCTGTGCCCTCTGTGGTCGTATTTTACCCCAAAAAAGTCGGTTAATCCGCCCTCATCGGGAGATAAAAGGGGGGTTTTATTTCCGCACTTTTAATATTTATCGGCTAAAATTATCTGATTCTTGATTATATTGAGTATTAGGCACAAAAAACTCGGTTAATCCGCCTTAGCATGGAGATGAGGGTGGAGGTATCCTACCCCTACACCCCCCTAACCATACCTCTATACCTCTGTAGCCATAGGTATACTCCATGGTGGCCATACCTCTACTCTACTATAGCCATTACTATACTCCGGTATAACCATACCGCTACTCCATTATAACCATACCGATACTCTACCCTAACCATACCTCTATCCCCTTGTAACCATATCTATACTCTATAGCAGCCATACCCATACTCCATGGCAGCTCTACCTATACTCTATGCTAGCCATACCCCTATATACCGACAACCACTCCTCTACTCCCGGATAGGAATAGATGTACTTACAGACGGCACTATTAACCTTCCCTACTAACACCTCTTCTAAATTACGTGTTATTTATTCGGATTTGGGTTAGGCGGAGTCGGCGTCTGCGGAAAAGGATTTTGCGGCGCAGGCGGTTGAGGAGGATTCATCATCCTTTTCCGGTTTTCCTCATTTGCTTTCATTATATCCTGAGCATGGTTTTCTTGGTTAATATCTATTAGAACGGGCTTATTTTTAGGTTTGGTTTTTATTTTTTCCAGTCTGGCAATTTCTTTATCCCTGGCTTTTTCCAGATCCGTTGTATCTATCCCTTTTGCCTTTGCTTTCTCTATGCACTCTTTTATATATTTTAAGCTCCATTCCGTATCATCTCTCTCAAAATTAAAATATAACTCTTTTGCCTTATTAAAATACTTCTCCTTATTTGCTATATCGTTTAGTCCCGCATAAATATTTGCCAGCCCCAGGCAGACTTCTGAATTAAGCGGATTGAGCTCCAATGCCTTTTTCAAATCCCTTATTGCATGGTCAGTTTGCTTTTCCCTTGTAGAATAATTTCCTCTCGCTTCAAACATGTTTGAGACAACCTCTTTTTTGGACAACGTTCGTAGGAAAACACCCAACCGTATTTCATCTTTTGATATAAGAAAATCTTCGGCATATTGTCCATCAGTGTTTATTCCCGCTTTACCGGTCACTTCAATATTAGAACGGTATTTACCGTCGTCATATCTAAGAAAGAAATGGCTTGGCGCATTTACTCCATGAATGGCAATGCCTGCCCTATCTGCCAGGCAAAGGTATAATAAAGGCATGGTAAAACAAGCGCCTTTTTTCTCATCCATAATAACGTTAAGGAAAAAATTAGTGTTTGTCTGCCCTAAACAATCATTGAAATCATACTCATATTTTTGTTTAAAGTAGTAGAAGCTGTTTATAGCGCTTATTTTATATTCGGGGTCGTATATGTTTCCTTTTGCCGCATACATAAGCCATTTTATTTCATCCACCATGTTGTCGAGTTGTTTAAGGTATGCCGGGATATCAAGATTCGGATAAACCTCTTTTGCGATGAGCAGGGCGGCTTTGCCGAGATCTATTTCGCTATCCGGCCCGGCAAGCATCTTATCCAGCTCGGATTGGGGATTTGCGGGAAGGGCAAAAAATATGATTGCTGAAATGAGGATAATAATAAAAATGATGCCAAAAGTAAATCTTAAGAAATGTTTTGGCTTACAAATTGTTTTAACCTGCTGGTTTTTATCTGACCGCCCATTTAAGCTATTTCTTTTTCTCAATAATTTCTTCTTTCATTGGGTTATCAAAATCAAATAATTCATCAGGCGTGCTAATTCTAAAATATTTCTTCCTGCTCCCTCCTAAATAAAACTCATATCGTTGCAACACACCGCTCTCGTCAATTTTATATATCGGCCCCCCATTATCATTACCCTGTAATGATGGAGTATCAGCTAAACATAAGTAAGACTTTTCATCTGCCCAAACAACTATACTGAAAACCTTAAGCCCATTTAGCATTTCGACAATATCTTTTGTTAGGTATCCCTTTTCCAGCTCATCCCGCATGCCGTAACGCTTATTAGCATTAAAAAATGTCTGCTGGCTATTGTGAACGGAAAAAAGTATTCTAAATACCTTGGGGACTTCATTTGCTTTATGGTTAGAATGCATGGGAGGAAGAATCAATGCCGCTAAAATAGCCGCCAACGACAGAACACTGACAATAATAACAAATACCTTTTGCCATTTTTTCATCATGATTTCTCTTTTACATTACTATGCTATATGTTAGCGTTGAGGTTCATCCCTATAATCATAATGTTCAGGGCATTTTTCTTTCGTTATCTTCCTCAAGGTTGGTTTTTCATAGGCTTCAGGTGAGATAATTGTAGCCAGTTCCGGGCATGGTTTTATTGGATCAAGCGCTAAATGAAAATAATTATTAACACAACGGTTCATAAGATTTCCCCCACAACCGCAGTCTGGATTAATTCCACCAAGCTCTGGCGTTCCCGCGCATACCGAATGCATAAATTCATGTATTATAGTGTGTGGAGTATAGTCGCTCGCAGGTGCTCCTTGATCAATAGTTTTTCCTGTGCATATATGAATAGTACCTCCGCCACCAATCGGATTATGATAACCGAATGCACCAAATAATTTACATTTCCAGTTATCGCTACAAGTTATTTCCGCTCCCCCACTTAGATTAGTCAATCTGTTTTCCATGTTTTTTATCATGCCATCAAGTATATTTTGTGGGGTTTTTGGACAAAGAACTTTTGCGTTATCGCGCATACACTTTGTTATCTCTAACCATTTTAGTAAAACATCAGACACAGCCTGATTGATTATTTTTTTATGCTTTTCCGAACACCCAACAACCTTGGGACCGGGAACGACAACGGGAGCACCTGACTCAAAAAGCCCCATAGGATCAGTTTTATTAACCGGATCGTTTTTAACATAGGTGTATAAATTGACGTTAAGCCTTCCGTTATCATCCGTATATTCAATTGGGTCGCGCTTTGTGAATCGCCCGGTTGTCGGGTCATAGTCGCGGGCAAACGCAGAGGTTGAAACCACGCCGATTAATACTATTATGCCTAAGGCTATGTCGAGCAGTCTAAATTGTTTCATACAGATCCTTTCTTTTTATAAGTTATTGTATTTTCGCCAATCAAGTAATGTTAAAAATATACACCAATAATATAGTTTTGTCAACAGATTTTTCCATTTTCCCGGAAAATTTCGTTCGGGATCATATCTTACACTTATAATTTGGATTACCTCTTGTTTTTAACCGCCTACGCACAAGCAAAAACGGTTACGCAGCAATAATGTTTTCGTAAAACTTATCGCGGTAATTACAAGTGCATATTAAACTTCATTTCCATAACAGGATAAACAAATATCATAAATGTCAAGCATAATATGGCAAACACTACTGATTTTACAACTTAATCCCAGCCGGCAGTCCGAGCGCGGATATGAGTTTTTTGTCGTTTTGGACAGTGCGGACCCATTCGTAATAAAGGCTTTTAATAGATATAACATTTACGTCTTTAGTTTTCATGCGCTCGATACCAAGCTTGTGAGCATTGCCGGGAGAAGCCACCGCCTCCTCCGGCACAACCACCTTAAAACCAAGCCCCAAAAGCCCGATTGCGGATTGGTATATGCAGACATCGGTTTCCAGCCCCACGAGTATAGCCGTCTTACGGTGAGTCTTTCCAATCGCGGACATAATTTTCTTATCAGCCGCCAGGCCGAAGGACATTTTATTATAAACCTTTGCATTGGGAGGAAGCTTCTTTTTAAGCGACGGGGCAACTCCGCCTGAATTCGGGATATCCTCCGCGGTAACAACCAGCGGAATATTTAATCGCTTTGCAAGTTCAACCAGCCAGCCAATCCGGTCAATCAGGACTTTACCGTCTTTTTCAGCCAGCTTCTTTATGAAGTGCTCCTGGACATCTATGATTATTAGAATTGAATCCGCGGCGCTTATCAAATAATTATTCTTACTTTTTCTGTTTTTCATATATCCAAGCAATCAAGCCCCTATTTACCCATATAATACTTTCTTTTTGATTCCGGGAATTTTTCTATGGCGCATCGAACCAAAGGTTCGGAAATCAATTATACATATAAAAACGGGATGCGCGCGGCATAATAATGCGGCGCAAATATTATTTTTGCCCTGCTATAGGCCAATTCTCCGAATAAATTGTCATTTAAAACTATCGCCGTCCGGCATTCCGGATATTGCCGAATGAATTGCTTTATGCCGGCGGGGATTTCCAAAGCCGTCATCTTTGATTTTACTTCCACGGCAATCGGAACCCGATCCTGAACCAGGATAAAATCAACCTCGTTTTTTTCCCGCGTCCGCCAGTAATAAATCTCCTGGGAGACCCGCAGTGTTTTCTGCATCTCGTGCAAGACAAAAGATTCTAAAAGCATCCCCTTATCAATCCGCTGGTCGAGCCCCCTGAAATCACGCAGGATGGCATTCCTTATTCCGCTGTCAAAATAATATATTTTATTGACCTGCTTCAATTCCCTGCCCCGATTGGTAAAATACGGCTTCAATGTATCCAGCAGAAACATTTGGCTTAATATCGCAATATCTTTGCGCACCTGACGCAGTGAATAATTCAAGCCTTGCGAAAGGCTGTTTTCGCTTAAAAGGCCGCCTTCCTGCCGGGCCAATAAAACAAGCAGCCGGTTAAATGAAAGGATATCTTCTTCCCTTAAAAGCGCTTTGATATCTTTTTGGATATAGGTGGAAACCAAATCCAGCAAAAGTCGTTTTTTGGCCTCCGCCGTCTTTTCGTGGACCAATCCCGGCATCCCGCCGAAGACAATAAATTCGTTAAGATACTTTCTTAATTTAGCGTGTGTTTTGGGGCTGATTCCGGAATTCATTGTTTCGGGCATTTTTATTACCGCTGATTTAGCCGGCAGCCATTCCGCAAATGACAGCGGAAATAAACGGTAAAGGCGTCGCCGCCCTGCCAAGCTTTCTTTTAAGTGGCGGTGCATTTCAATCGCCGAAGAGCCGGAAGCATAAATCTTTATCGCTTTGAATCCGTCATAGATTGCCTTAAACAGCCGGGTGGCATTGGGCAAATAATGGAATTCATCTATTAAAACGGTTTGTTTCTTGCGGCCGAGCCCTGAAAGAATAGATTGGAAATCACGGGCGAAGTAATTCGCGTCAGCCGGCATTTCCAGATTGAAATACCGGTAATCGGCCGTAGCCTGGCGGCAATAACGGGCGATTTCCTTAAGCAGAAAAGTCTTGCCGACCTGCCGAGGACCGATGATTATCCCGATTTCATGTCGCTTAAAATCGCTGATTATCTCGCGATACGCAATCCGGCTTAATTTCATATAATTGACATTCTATACACTAGCGTATAATTTGTCAAGAAAAACCTTGGCCGCCTGAACGGGCATTTAATAGCCGGATAACCCGGGCGATAAAAAATCGCCCCGCCTTAATCAACCTGTTCACTAATTCACCGGTTAACTAATTGACCCCTCGGGGAGTTTTTCGTATCTGTCCGAAGGGTCTCCCGGAACCTTCGTTACTTCGCTCCTCAGGAGGACGACTCGGAAACTCCCCGACCCCTCAACTAATTAACTCTTAAGCTATTTCCCCATATAATGCTTCCGCTTGGATTCAGGGAATTTTTCTATGGCATACCTAAGCATGGTGCGCGGCATGATATTGGCATATTTTCTGAGGAATATCTCTTCCGAATTAATCGAACAGCGCTTGCCCACTTCCCTCAGCATCCACCCCACCGCCTTGTGTATCAGGTCTTCTTTATCCTTTAAAAGCACCCGGGCGATGCGCAGGGCATGGTCTGAACAGCCCTTGCTGATGGAGTAAAACGTGGCGAGTATCGCAATCCGGCGCTCCCACAAAGATTTGGAACGGGCAAGCTTAAATAAAACACCCTTGTCCTTATCCTCCAGATACGTGCCGACAATACGGGGAGCGGTCAAATCCACCAGGTCCCAGTTGTTTATGTATTTGGTGTTTTTGAGATAGACTTGGTAAACGCGTTGGGGATATTCTTTAGCCTTTTCGACCAGGATTAAAAGCGCGGCGAGGCGCACCTCGTGCACTTTATGGCGCATGAGTTTTTCTACCTCGGTAAACCCGAGCGATTTGTATTTGGAGACGACATCGCGAGTTTGCGGCACCTTTAAGCCCCAGAAGATATCGCCCTCGCCGTATTCGCCCTTACCGGTTTTAAAGAAACGCTGTAAGAGCATGGCTTGCTTTTTATCCGCTAAGCGTTTCAAGTCGTTTATGAGATTATTTTTAGACAACATGTTTCTACAGCCGAATTAAACAGATTAAGCGGATTAAAAATAAATCCGGTAAATCAGTTGAATCCTGTTGTTAAAAGAGTTTTATCTTAAAGCAAACGGACGAGTTTGCGGATAACCCATTCGGCAGTGATGGCAAAGATGAATAGGAGGAAGAACAAGGGTGAATCCCATAAATCGTCTTCCTTTGCTTCGGTCAGGACAATCTTTCCGGTCGGCTTTATGAGTTTAGGGAGGTTTTCGATATCATAAAGCTGGACGAATGCGCCGTTGGTTTTCTGCGCTATCTGTTCCAGGACAAAGGTGTTAATGGCGGATTTTTCAAACTCGCGCATGGGCAGTGTCACCAGGAACGATGTATAAGACCTTTCCTTTTCCTCGCCGATTCCCGCCGGTCCGGCCCAAATCCAGTGGTTGCCGGTATCGGTTGCCTTGATAGTGCCTTCATAAGTCCCGCGGCTGTTAGGAGCGAGTTTAAGTTCGATATCCTGTTTCAAACCGGTGGATAATTCCAGGTGGGCGTTAAAGGTCGGCTCTTCGAGGGGTTTGAAATCCTCGTTGTAGATACGTGCGGATATGATTATTTTATCACCCAGCGCGTAGGACGCCTTATCCACCTTGATATTATAGCGTTTGCTTCCCATGAGGCGTCCGCCCCGCAGGTCGCGTATCACCTCGCCCCAGAAAGAGTAGAAATATTTGTCTCCGATAAACGAGCGCCAGCGCCAGGTTTCGTCCGTGGCGGAGAAAAAGACCCGGCCGCTGCCGTACCATTGCGTGACAAATATCGGGTACGGACCGTATTTATTTTTTAAGGTCGGATGTTCAGCCAGCACCTCGGCGCCCGGTTTTGACTGCTTGACCGGGCAGAACCACCAGAATTCCGCAAGGCCGTCGCCTTTTTTATCGTCATCGCTCCAGAGTTCCATGTTGGCGGCGTTATCCGGCAGGAGGCGGGTAATCATGCTGTCTTTGCCCTTGGGGGTAAGGCGCGGGCGGAACGAATCTATGAAAGTAGAATCACCCGTGCCGAGAGAATAATCCTCATCCAAAACGATGGGCAATAGTTCGGCAAACGGCGTATCCTTAAAACTGCGCGGGTTAAAACGTGTTCCGGAAACGAAGGCAATGCCGCCGCCCATATCGGAGACAAAAGTCGTCATATTTTCCATGACCTTTGTCCAATCCGTAAACGCAGAGCCGGTCGTGGTCGGGTCGGCCAGATGGCGCGGGGAAACGTCTCCGAGGATAATTACATCGTAGTTAAAGAGGTCTTTTTTATCCAGCGAAAGCTGCTTCAAAGGTTCCACCCCCGGAGAGCTTTCCTGGACGAATTCCGGGTCGGAATCTATAAGCCAGCAGGAAGCCTTGATGGTATGGTCGCGAATCAGGGCGTTTTTTATGGCGCGGTATTCCCAGCGCGGATAGGTTTCTATATAGAGAACTTTTATTTTCTCGTCTATTATCCTCAAGTGGTGTGAAACGGTATTGTTTTCCTCGACGATTTCTCCCTTCTGGAATGGGACATTCACCTGGCAGAGATGTTCGCCGGGCTCCATGGGCTTATATTTCAAAACTATTTCCTGCTCGCGGCCTTTGCCGGTCAGGGTTATTTTTTCCTCGGCGACTACATTTTTATCCTCTTTAAGGTAGGCCGTAACGGTTTCGTTATCAAATCCGGAACTCCTGACGGTGAACTTGAATTCCACGAAGTCCTTGGCAACTGCCACGGGCAATGCCTGGAGTTTCAAAACCTCGATATCCTTGGATTCCTGGGTGCTGCCGGCGGCAATGGTCCAGACCGGCGCCATGTTCCCGTGCTCGACCAGCGACTGCACCGCATTCAAGGGATCGCTTCCCAAATTATTCTGTCCGTCGCTTATAAGAACGACTCCGGCAAGCGGTTCGGCGGAAAGGATATTCACCAGGCTGGTCATGCTGTCGCCTATGGATGTGCCTTTACCGACCGGGTCGACTTTCGTAATATCCGCCAATTCACGGTTGGTAAGCTGGTTGGAAAAAGTATAGAATTTTATTTTGTATTTCTCGTCCAGCTTGCCTAAGATACTGGGGTATGTATTGGTAAGCACCTTGGAAACCAGGTCCAAGCGGCTTATTTTATCAAGGATAGCCTCTTTTTCCGGAGTGGGCTTTTCACCTTTCGCATATAGGCCCATAAGAGAGCCCAATTTGGCGCGCTCGCCGGCATCGGTGAATTTGGAATCAAAGCTCATGCTCAATGATTCGTCCATCATGATAACAAGGTTAGATTGCCGTTCCAGGACAGTCTCCACCAGAAGGACAGGCTCAAAGATAATCACCAGGAGCAGGAAAATAAGGATACATCTCAACATAACGAGGAAAATCCTTACGGGAAGCGGAATGGGAGTATGTTCCTTGTGGTAGAAATAATAAGTCAGGACCAAAACACCCGGGATAATAACGAGTATTAGGAGCCAGGTTAAAGGCGGATTGCGCCAGAAGATGCTCCAATCGCCTTTGCCCATTGCCACACGGTCTATCCCAAGCAAGGTATCAATTATCCATTGCATATATTAAAATAATCCTTTCGGGAAACGGGCTTTTTTGCCCAGCGTTTCCTGAATGCGCATAAGCTGGTTATATTTGGATACCCTGTCTGTGCGCGAAGCCGAGCCGGTTTTTATCATGCCCGCATTGGTTGCCACGGCAAGGTCGGCAATAAAGGTATCCTCAGTTTCGCCGGAACGGTGCGAAATCATGGAGTGGTAACCGGCTTTCTTTGCCATATTAATCGCTTCCATAGTTTCGGTCAGGGTGCCGATTTGATTTACCTTTATCAAGATTGCGTTAGCCACTTTATTCTTTATGCCGTCTTTAAGGCGTTTGGAATTGGTGACAAAGACGTCGTCGCCGACCAGCTGGATTTTTTTGCCGAGTTCCTTGGTGAGTAGTTTCCAGCCTTCCCAATCGTCCTGCGCCATGCCGTCTTCGATGGAGATGATGGGATACGCCTTTATCCAGCGGCTGTATAAGGCGACTAATTCGGCAGAAGTCCTTTTGGTCTTATCTGATTTATTGAAAGTGTAAAACCCGTCAGAGAAAAACTCGCTCGAAGCAACATCTATCCCGAGAGCAATCTCTTTGCCCGGTTTATAACCGGCTTTTCCGATTGCCGTAAGAATGGTTTCAAAGGCTTCCTCGTGTGATTTAAGGCGCGGGGCAAAACCGCCCTCGTCGCCCACCGAGGTGACGTAATTCTTGGAAGCGAGAACTTTTTTAAGCGCATGGAAAGTCTCCGCGCCCATGCGCACCGCGTGCCGTGCGCATTCCGCGCCGATCGGCGCAATCATGAATTCCTGGACATCCAGGTTGTTATCCGCATGCGCCCCGCCGTTTATGATATTCATGAACGGAATGGGCAGAAGACAGGCTTTATTGCCGCCCAGATAGCGGTAGAGCGGCTGGCAGGTCGCCTGTGCAGCCGCGCGCGCCAGGGCCATGGAAACAGCCGTGGTTGCATTTGCGCCCAAGCGGCTTTTATTCGGCGTCCCATCCACTTTAATCATCAGTCTATCGAGCTTTTCCTGCTCGGTTACATCCTTGCCTTTCAATGCCGATGCGATTATCTTATTGATATTATCAGCGGCTTTCCGGACGCCTTTGCCGTTAAAGCGCCTTTCGTCCTTATCGCGCAGCTCAAGCGCCTCATGTTCTCCGGTTGAAGCGCCGGAAGGAGCGGCCGCCCTGCCCAGCGTGCCGTCCGCCAAAAGGACATCCGCCTCAACGGTCGGGTTGCCGCGGGAATCTATGATTTCACGCCCGTAAATACAATCAATTTTTCTGCTCATAAAAACCTCCATTCGTGCCGATAGAATTATACAATTAAACGTATTAGTAGCAAGAATTTTCAAAGTTATTCTGATTTTTTCTTGACATTTTTTACCGGTAATATTTATTAAGTATTATAAAACAGCGAACAAGGAAGGGTGAACTTGATGAAAAAGCATAGGCCGACCGATATAAAATATTCGAGCACGCATACCTGGGTGAGGATGGAAACCGATAAGGATGCGATTATTGGCGTGACCGATACGCCGTTTAAAGGATGGTCGGAAGTCAAATCCATCGACCTGCCTAAAAAAGGGATAAAAGTAAAACAGGATATGACCCTTGCCAAGATAGAATCCGAAGACAGCTTGCAATCCGTGATTTCACCCTTGAGCGGTAAGATACTTTTAATCAATCCGGAACTCGCCAAAAATCCAAGCTTGATAACGGAAGAGCCTTATGACGACGGGTGGCTTATGAAAATCCGGATAGAAGACCCTTCAGAACTGACCGCGTTAATGGAACGGAAAGATTACGAAGAGCTGGTAAAAGAGGAAGAAGAAGAGGCGGAAGCAGGCAAGGAAATCTTTGAAGAAATCATTGAAGAAGATGATGAGTAAGCTCTTAATCAGGTTTTCATTATCCACCAATATCCCTTAACACCACAAACCAGGCAGTAACAACCCTTCAGTATCTTACCTTCAAGTTTAACCAGAAGCGGCTCAGATTCCCTGATTAAATCATACCTGCCCTTATCGTATATCTTGACCGAACCGCGCCCGCGCGAGATTTTACCCTGGTAAGTAAGGTAAACAATCCGGTGAGGCGGAAACTCTTTGGATGGTGAAATGCCCCCGGATTTGCGCAAGGGAGAAACATCATTTATTGACCAGGTAAGCAGTGCCCCGTTCTTTTCGAGCATTAAATCGTAGTGGCAAGTATTCCGCTTCCTATGTTCCTGAATAACAAAGTGAGGCATTAGATTTTAAGATGGTGCCGCTTGATATACTGCTGTTCGGCCACGCTCAACAAAGTCTGGATGAACCAGTAAAGAGTGAGTCCGGACGGCGCATTATAGAAAAAGAACAGGAATATCAAAGGCATAAAGGTAAATATTTTCTGCTGCTGGCGCGCCTGCGGGTCTGGTGATTTAGGCTGTGTTAAAGACTGCACCAGCCATGACGCGGTCATCAACAGCGGCAAAAGATGAAGCTTGGTGGCGCCGAGGATTGTGAAAGGCAGGTCGCATAATTTATCCGGCTGGGAAAGGTCGTTTATCCAGAACATGAAAGGCGCATGCCGCAACTCAATCGCCCAATAAAGAGCCTGGTAAAGCCCGATAAAAACCGGTAACTGGAAAAGAATCGGCAGGCATCCGCCGACCGGATTCACCCCGTGCTCCTTAAAAAGCTTCATCTGTTCAATGCCCAGTTTCTGCTTATCACCTTTGTATTTTTCCTGAAGCGCCTTGATTTTGGGCTGTAGCTGCTGCATCTTATACATGGAAACCTGCCCCTTGCGCGTCATCGGGAAAAGCAGTAATTTAATGAGGATGGTTAAGGCAATTATCGCCCAGCCGTAATTGCCGAAAAGGGAATAAAATAATCCCAGTATTCCCAGGAGTATCACGCTGATGAAGCCGAACCACCCGTAAGAAATCAGTTTTTCAAGACCTTTCCCGGCAAGAGGCGACAGGGTGCTTTCGGCTTTTGGCCCGATATACGCGATAAAATCATAATCGGCCTTTGCACCCGGTGCAAGGTTAATCTCCGCGGATTTCGCGTAAAAAGATATATTACGCATTCCTGTCTTCAGTTCTGCCTCAAGCTTCTGGTCAACCACATCGCCCCGTTCCTTGCGACGCTTGATTTCTTCCAGAACGCAGATATTATCGTTCAAGACGCCGAAACCGTAATCAACCAGCATTTTCTCGGTAAAGGGGTTTGCCGGAATTAAAACGGCCGTGAAATATTTATTTACCATGCCCGTCCATGCAACATTTTCCTTTTGGGCGGCGTTATCGCCTCTTTGCAAGACATACGGATTTCCCTCTGTTTCCCTTTTTACCAACGCGGCGATATCCATCTCTTCTTTGACCACCCATTTATTTTCCGATTCCCGGTAACCGCGGACGGTCTTGATATCTATCCGCGCGGCATCTTCAGAACTGATGCCGGCAAAACCGTCGAAACGGATGGTTGCGGTAATTGGTGTGGAATCCGTGTTCTCTGCCGACACGCGATAATTTATGGTATAAGTATCCGTGGCGGCCGAAAATTGCTTGATGAGGGTCAATCCGGCTCCGGTCCGGCAGCGGAAGGTTATCGACTTATCGCTGACTGGCTCATCCACGTGCCAGTTAATATTATTAAAATCCAGGTTGGATTCCGCCAACCCCAGGGAATACCTTCCGGTTTCGTAATCGTTAAGCAATGACATCAAGCCGTCGCGCGATGCGGATTGGTATTGCAAAAGTGTGAGCGATTTAAGCCTGGCTCCTTTATTGGTAAAAACCGCTTTGAAATATTTATTGCCGATGGTATAATCCGGTTTCAGGTCGGCTTCGTCTATCCCGATGGTGTCGGGACTGACCGGTTTTACAACCGCTTCAGCAGTCGGCGTAAGCACTTTTGACGGTTCGGAAGCAACCTTATCCGGCGGCTGTAAGGTGCTTTCGGCAGGCGTCTGTTTCTTGGGTGGCTTTACAAACAACGGCACCACAAACTGGACGTAAATTATCCAGACAAAAATTGAAATCACTAAAAATAAAATCGTCCGCCTGTCCATTGTTAAATCTTCCCGTTTACGGTGAACCCGTATTTTATTTCACTATGGCATTCAGTGCAGCTGATGACCCCGGTTTCTTCGTTCCAGTCCCTCTGTTTTCCGCATTTCGGGCAGGGACGCCCGGCTTTATCAATAAGCATAATCGGGATATCATTCTGGACCGGATATTCAAGAGCGCATTCGGGCCTCTGGCATTTAATGACATTACCTTTACCATCCGGCTTAACTTCGGATTTGCAAAAAGGGCAAACCAGGATATCCAACAAGTCTTTTGATATCATTTCCTCGATCCTTCCAAATCCAGTAAATGCTTTTTAAGCCCGACGCCGCTTAATGCGGAAAACCTGCCGATAGACCCGTTGCTTTTTATCACCCGGTGGCAGGGAATAACCAGGGGCAAGGGATTCTTTGCCATGGCATTGCCCACAGCCCGGGCCGCGTAAGGCATCCCGATATTTTCAGCCAGTTTCCCGTAAGTGGTTATCGCGCCATACGGTATTTTCCGCAACGCCTGATACACTTTTTTCTCGAACCCAGAACACCCGGCCAGGTCAATCTTTAAATCAAACTTCTTCAGGCAGCCCTCAAAATATTTCCTGACTAATCCGGCAGCCTTGCGTAATTCACCGGTAATTCTCTTTTCTGCTTCCGGGCAGCTGCGTCTTATTTTATCAAGAATTTTCCTTTTGTTTTCCGCCGGCAAGACTATCATCTTTACGCCGGAGGCTGAAGTTACTACACCGGCCCAGCCGCGGGGTGTTTTAAAGATACAATAATTCATCTGATTTAGCTAACATTTTAGCGATAATCCGAAATAAAGCAAGAAAATCATTACCTTTATAACCACAAGAAAACCTGCTTTATTTAGAAGGCGGGCATGTTTCAAACGGGATTATCCATAATTCGGGATATGAACCTGCATCACGCTTTCCGGGAACGGTATTCCATCCGGCTAAATAGCCGCCGGAGGGCATATCATCCAATTTACTATCCCTGGCCAGCCACAACTTGAGTAAACGGTTTTTATATCGCACGGACTTGTTTTCACCCGTAAGATAATTCATCATAAAATTATTCAAATCCGTAAATTCACCACCTTCCGGGTTGATTTCCTTAACCTCTCCCCCGCTGATTTTACCCAAGTACCTGCAACCGCCCCGGGTCATGATAAAACAATCATCCAAAACAGTTTCGGACTCGTTTATTATCTTATATTTATAGCCGTTCTCCGCAAGCCGGCAATCGATTCTTCCCATCAGCCCGTTTTTCCGTACAGTATTCCTGCCTAAAACCATGGAAGCCCCGGCTTGCCTTTTTTGGGTGATGGCGGTCTTTCCATCGGCATAGCTGACGGCAAGCGTTGAAGCATTAAGGATATTGATATTTTCATAAAGAGGCTTGTAAAACTCACCGCCTGTTTCGACGGTTAGTTCATTAAACCCGGACGGATGAACCGCCATGAAGTCATCGTCGATAACGATGTCCTGCGCCGGGACAAATTCCAAGAGATGCAGGCGTTCCGTAATAAAATCCGGTGGTGCCACGCCGAGCGCGCCAATCAACCCGAAAGAAAGCAGGTTTAATACGGCAACACATATTACAATGATCAAATAATACTTTTTCTTTTGGCAAGCCCATGCACCGATTATCCCGATTATCAGGATAAAGAGGACGTATAACAGGCTAAACCTTAAAAAACCTTTTTCAGTAGCAGGGAACCAGCGCGGTTTTTCAAAAAGGCCGCTAATTTCCGGGGAAATGAGAAGATGACGGTTGTATTTCCGGGTAAAGCGGGCAATCATGTTTAAATCTATATCAGAATCTTTTACTACCATTAGATTTCCCTTGCGCCCGCCCTGCCACAAATCAAAGGCGGGTTTTAAGCGCTGCTCGCAGTAGGTGCCGTAGGAAATCACAAGCAAATCGACCGGCTCGAAATAATTATATTCATGCGGCAAATCATCGGGAAGGAAGGTGAAAAATTCCGAATGGCGGGCCGCTTCCGTAAAACGTCCGAATTCCGCCATGAAAACATTATATAATCTTTTTTCGACTCCAATAAGGAATTTCCCCTGTTCAACAGGTTTTATGGGGATTAACCCCTCTTTAACCGGCGTTTCGCTGCCGGAAGCAATAAGCCTGTGTTTTATAGTTGTCGAGGATGAATAAATGAGTATGGGAAATGAAATATCTTTTTGTGCGTGCGGAGGTATTTCCAACGGCTTTTTATAAATTGCCTGCCCGCTGTCTATTTCCAGATAACCGTTAAATGGATTGCCGCCGGAGCTGATTTTAAGCCTTACCGGACACCAGGACCCTGGACGGTAATACCCATCCAGCCCGGCATCGAGCCTGATTACTTCCAAAGACTCCGCCTGCGCTAAATTACCATAGAGGAAAAGGCAAAACAGCGCAAAGCACATGCACAAAATATTACGCATCTCGTTACCCCAATATCCCGGCAAGAAGCCAGAACGGATTAAAATACAATAAGGCGCTTATCCTGGCGCCGTAAAATTCGGCGAATAAATAATAGCACAAAGGCAATCCGGTGCTGACAGTAAAAACGGACAGGTAATACCACCGGATACGGCTCCCTGACAAATCGCCGCTAATTAGCGCCATCATCACGAGCCAGATGAAAAGTATCAGTAAATGCACGGCCATAACTGCGCCGAAAGAGTATGAACCGAGCAAAGCACCGGCTAGGCTCAGCGGCATGAATATAAAGATAAACAGGGCAAAGCCGGAAAGCCAGTTTAAAACGGCCGAGAAGCCAAAAACGGCATTGCGCTCGGTTTCAAACACGAAGAGCGGAATAATTATAAGCAACAAAAAGAGCTTGAGCTCCTCGACTATCAGTAAAATCGCCTTCTGCGAAACGAAGTCAAAATAATTACTCCCCGCGCACAGCATATACACCACTAAACCCGCCAGGCATGCCGATATTAAATAAACAAACAAATGTCGCCATTTCACAATATTTACGTTATACTTAAAATATTCTTGACATGCGAATTATTTTAGCATAAAATTTAGTAGTCTAATCAGTAATTTAAATAAAGGAGATGTGCCATGGCAGAAACACTGGTAGTCGTCAGCAAGGTGAAGAAAATGGCAAAGGAAGCAGGTATGCGCACAGGCGCGGATGCCATTGAAAAATTAAGCCTGATGGTTGCAGATAAAGTCAAAGCCGGGATGGAAAAAGCAAAGGCTTCAGGCAAAAAGACCGTTCAAGCTATTGACTTGGAATAAGAGAAAAGAACCATCACCCGGATTAACATCCCTGATTTCGCTGTAAAGCGGCCGGGTGGAAACTCTCACCGCCTTTCCGTTCCCCCACCGCAAAAGCTGGTTCCCTCTCGGAAAAAAGACGCTAACAAAAGACATCGCCGGTTCGTATTTGCTTTATGATTGCTCTTTTTTATACCGATAACTACATATATATACTTAAGTAAACAACCACATATTTAAGAGGTGCAATATGATTCAAAGACAAAATTACGATAAGATACTCTATTTTCTCATCATGGCATGGCTGGTGCTAAACCCGTGTGTTTACGCCCAGAGCGGCGAACTTGAAGCGCTCAAAAAGGAACGGGATGACCTGAAAAAACAAAACGAGGCGCTGGAACAAAAAGTAATGGAGATGGAAATCAAAATCTTGAACCAAGGACCTGCCTCCGGCGACCAAGCCGCCCAGTTAAAGCAGCTGGTTGAAAAACTGCAGGCGCTGATTCAAGACAACCTGACCGTCACCATCCGCCAGGAAAACGGGCTTGACCAAAGGATTGCGGAGCTTAACAACGCCCTTATCAAGGAAACCATAGAAAAAAATCTGGTTGAAATCCAGCTTAAAGAGTCCAAAACACAGAATAATGCGTTTAATGCGGAAAAAGCCAATCTGCAAAATAAAATTTCTGCGCTTGAGAAAGAGCTCAACGAATTGAAACTGGCGAACAAGGACGTTATTATCCTGCTGGACCAGGCGAAATCACTCAAAGAAGCTAACGACACCATCAGCCTGCGGAACGCCCAGATGCAGGCGACAATCCAGACGTTCTTTTCGGAAAAAACCGTATATGATTCCAAAATAGACGACTTGCAGCAGAACCTCCGCAAAGAAATAACGGAAAAATCCGAATATGCCAGGCAACTGAAGCTTGCCGGAGATAAACTTAACGCCCTGACCGTGGAAAACACCGAGCTTAAAATTAAATACGCCTCGATTTCCAAGGAACTATCCGGCATAAAGGAAACGCTTTCCAAAGAAACCTCCGACCGCTTACAGGCTGCAGACAAACTAAATGAAGCAAATACACAAATAACTAATCTTACCAAGGAAGGAACTTCTTTAAAGGCGGATAATGAAAACCTAAAACAACAGCTTGCCCGGGACGAAGATAAAATCGCCGGGAATATCTTAGCGCTTTCGGAATATGAAAAGCAGGTAACCGCTTTGACCAAGGAAATAAGGGAACTCTCCCAAAACGTGAGCCAACTGAAAGGGGAAAACGCCCGGCTGGCATCCGGAGAAAATGATACGATTAACCAGCTTAACCGCAAAGTTTCCGAATTAAACGGTAACGTCCAAAGGCTAACCCAGGAAAAACACGATTACATAAACCAGCTTAAGCTTTCCAATGACCGCATTAATTCACTTTCCAACGAAGTAAACCGCCTGGAGGAACGCACAAAAACCTCGGAAAACGAGCTGAGAGCCACGCAGGCCGACCTGACACGGCAGACCAATGATAAAAACCAGTATTTTAACCAGTTGACAAATGCCAATGCCCAGGTTAACCAACTTTCAAAGGAAAAATCCAGCCTGACCGATACACTAGCGAAGGAAACCAAGGAAAAAACATTTTACAGCGAGCAATGCAAAACTCTCAAAGAAGCTAACGATTCCTTAACCGGCCAGGTTAACCAGCTCATCGGGACAAAAACCCAGCTTGAAAAAAAACTTACGGAGCTTAATCTGACGCTCCAGGAAACGACCGGTGATAAAGAAAAATACCGGGGTGAGGCGTCTAACCTTGAGAGGCAAATCGGCATCCTGCAAAACGAACTGGCGCTCGTAAACACGGAAAACGCTTCGCTCAAAAACAGCGCACTGCTGGAAGCGGACGAAATAAAAAAGCGCCTGCTGCAATCTGAAAAAGAGAAAGCCTCTTACCGGGAGCAGTTCTCCGCGGCACAGGCGAATATTACCGAGCTTGCCGCGGAAACAAATGACCTAAAAACCAAGTGCAAGCTTGGGGAAGATGAAATCTCCACCCTAAAACTGGAACACAACCGAAGCATGGAAGAAAAGAACAAATATTCAACGGAGTTAAACAATGCCAAATCTAAAATAGCCGAACTGGAAAACGAAATAACGGCATTGAATAAGGAAGTGAACGGCTTAACCGAAAAAGAAACCTTGCTAAACAACTCACTGGATGAACTTACCAAAGCGAATAACAGCCTGAAAACCGAACTTGATGAAAGCAATAAATACCGGCTACAAATCGAAGAAACCACCCGGAGCAACATGAAAATACTGGAAGAGGAACTGTCCGAGCTAAGAAAAAAGAACACCGCCATAAAAGAAGAACTAAGTGAAAATAACCGCCAGATAAAGGTCCGAGAAGCCGAATTAAAAGAACAAATCGTCAGGATGGAAGGCGAAAAAAACATCTTAACACTGCAGTTTTCTGCCCTGAAAGAAAAGGCGGATTCATTCAATAAAACCGAAATGGACCTTCGGCGCCGAATCAGCGAGGTGGAATCCAAGGACGAAACCGCCCCATTAAAACAGCAACTCTTATCACAGGAAATAGACTTGCGCGGCCGGCTTGCGCAGGCCTACCTGGAAAATAAGAAGCCGTATGAAGCGCTCCACCAATATGAGCTTTTGCTCAAAGCAAAGCCTGATGACCCAATAACCGTCTATAATATCGGTTCGGTCTACCATAAAGACCTTAATAACAAGGCCAAGGCAATCGAGTATTACCAGGAATATTTGAGGCTGGTACCCGCAACTAACCTGAATCCTCCGATAAGCAGGCAGCTGGTGGAAAAGCTGATAAAAGAACTGCGTTAATCCCGCAGGTTAATGCATTATTGCCAGGGAACCCATCGGATCCCAGGGCTTAAGCACAATCGGCTTTTGTTTTAATATGGCGTTGAGCCTTGGCGGAAGATACTTTTTGGGCACGACCACCTGATACATGTATTCATCAAACCACTCGTCGCTCATTACATAAAAACCCTTATCCCCGCCTTTATCACCCCAGCTGTTTTCCACCTTCCATTTGGTCGGCTTGTTATTGACGAGGTTAACCCCGGTAAAGACCATGGCATGGGTCATCCGGCTCTCCCCATAATCCACCCGGCCGGCTTTATCCAGGTTGAACGATGTGCCAAGGAGCTTATCATATTCATACATCCGCTTATCCATGATGCCACCGTCGCGGTGAAGCATCTTGCCGACATCACAGCCGAACCAGACCGGCTGGTTATCTTTTAATACCTTTACGGCAATCTCCTTCAATATTTTGATATCAATATTAAGATACCGGACAATCTCCCCGCCCACGACATTACCCAGGTATTGCAGTGTATACATCCGCTGATACGGCTTGTCTTTGGTCGGGCAATTTATAAGGCTGACCATTTCGTCCAACGGATAATCCACGTATTTCTTAAAGAATGACTGCGGAGTCAGGGTGCCGGAATCGCGGCGAAAACGGTGCTTTTTATCCCGGTATTGCCAGTTGAATTCGCGCGGAGGCTCACCCATGTAAATGGCAAGTAATTTGTAGATATCCGCCATCATGTCTTCTTTCTTGCGGCGTAGTTCCGTAATGCCTTTACCCTTTTTATGCATCTCGCGGAGGAGCATGGCATCCTCGCGCAGTTTAAGGGTAAGGAAATGGTTGAGATACTGTGAATTACTGCTGTTAAAGGTTTCCGGCATGACGGATTTTGGGACGACTCCGTAACGGCGGATGAGGTTGGCAAACATATCCCACTGTCCCCCATCACTCATAGGTCCGGAAAGAAGCCACATCATGATACGGCTGTAGATATCCTCATTACGCGTTTCTATGGCGGTTTCCAGGAAGTAATTAGCGCGCTCCAGCTTATCCCAGAAAAAGGAATAGCTCTGGGAAAGCTCGAATGTATCCAGGTTCATCTTTCTAATAGCGGCAAGGCGCAGGGTATTAAGCCCGGCGAACATCCAGCAGCGGCCGCTTTTTTCCTGGTTGGTGATAAGTCCGGTTTTAATATCATGGGAGAAGGTGAAATCGGTTTTGGCGACAACTTCGCGGTTCATCGCGATATCCGGTATGGCCGTCCGGGTAACCGCGTTTAAAGCCACGCGATTGGCAGGCTGGCTGTGGAAGGCCTTCTGGTATTTAGCGATTAAATCATCTCTTAAAACCCCGCCGTTAATCATAGAATAAACTCCTTAATAACTATAGAGGAAAAATAATATCAAAAATTATTAAATAAGTCAAACAAAGATTTAATATCTTATAAGTAAAAAAAGGCATACTGTTAAGGTAACGTGATTTAGCCTAAACACCTTACTTTTTAATTGAGAACAGGAGAATTATCCGGTGTATTTACTGCAGAAAGAATCATATCAATCTGAACCATATAAACTTTGGAACGGCTAAAGACTTTGCACCCCCATGGTGAACTGAAAATACCCCCCTACCCCCACCATACCCTCCCCCCGGCCAAATTATTTAGCCTGGACGGTGAAATGATTTGATTTAGGAGCCAAAAGCGTTTAATTAACCAAACTTATGAAATTTAGGCTACTTGAGGCAAATCTTTACCCCACCCCTACCCACCATACCCCCACCCCCCTATAATTCTTTAATCCGGCACTCCAAATCAGTGGAAATGGGGTGCCCGACGGAAAAGTATAAAAAGCAAGTGTGGAGTTCAGGAGTGAGTCCCGTAAAACGAATATAACGCATCTAATAACGAATTGGACAGCAGGACAGAGGGACACATCCCACCGCCTGTATCCCTTTATTTTCCACGCTTACGAGTCTTTTAACACAGGCTTACCCCATGCATCATCTTGGCAAATGATTCTTCTTTAGCCGGTCTGGCAAGCAGGTGAACATGATTAGTCATCAGACAGTAAACCATTATAGAAATATCCCATTTGGCGGCATATTCTTTCAGTAAATCCAAATATTTAGTGTATGTTTCCTGAGCAAAGAAAACCTTTTGTCTGTTATTACCGCGCTGAATAATGTGGTGAGGATAATCAACAACTACGGCTCTGGCGATTCTCGGCATAACGACGATTTTAATAAAACTACGCCTTATATGTCAAGAAAATCGGAGGTTATAACCGGTGGGATGTGTCCCCTATGTCTCCGTGTCCCCTATGTCTCCATGTCTTTTGTGTTCTTTTAAGATATAAATTCATTTTAGCTGCCACTATTTTACCTACTTTAATAGATTTTTGAATATTGGTTGCATGTTTTGCATAGTAATATTTCTTTCTTTTTCCCTCATTAAAACCAAGTAGCCCTTCTAATATCAAAATATTACATATGGTGACTTCATGTAAAGATAATCGTAATATTAAAGGTGTTATACGTTTATTTATACCTTTTCTTAATATCGCGACTAAATTGTCATCTGGCTCTATCCCCATGTGATTTAGTGTTTTCCTGCCATATGCACCAGCTTTGACAGCATTTTTAATGTACGGATTTATCCAAGTATTCATGATTTTAACTTCTACGTTGTAGCAGTTGTTATATTCAAACAATATAGGATGTGAAACATCTTTTCGTCGCATTCTTAGAATGCCTTCTACTAATACATCTGCAAAAGCATTTACATCATGAGGTGTTAATCGTAACAATAAATTTACCGATTTTTTATTATTTTCCATGATGTTTTTCTCCATCAGGTTTAATATTTTCATGACTATTTGTCTTTGGATCTGTAACATCCCAATGAGTTCCATCCTTACTTAAAACCCATATCTTTCCTTTTTCATCTACAAAACCTTTGCCATGAGGATTCTTTTTAAAGTCTTTGTCCGGATCAACGCCTTTCTCGTTAGGTGCTCTATATGGATTGCTACCTCCTGTTGGTAATTTATCCGCAGGATGTTTTAGCCCAGGGCGAGGAACTCCTTCGTTACTCCCCGACTCCTCTGGCGGTTGTGTATCCTCTGGTGTTGTTTCTTCCGGGGTTACTTCTGGCGTTTCCGGCGGGGTAGGAACTTCTTCATCTGATGTTACTTCTACCAGAATAATAATCGCAGCCGCCAGGACAGCTGCTTGTTTAATTAATGCTTTTTTCTTGGTCGTATCCGCATCCTTTAGTTCGGCTATTGCTTTTTGTATCTTTTCCAATGCCTCTATCGTTTCTTTCAATTTATCAATGCCAACATCAGGTTTTAAAGCCCCTGTTTCCTTCCCCAATAGGCCCGTTACAATGCCTGTCAGCTTTTTCACCAGTTCTTCTTGCTGTTTTCTTGGATCATCTTTCGGCTGCACTATCGCTGGTATAGGTTTTATTATCATGGGCGGGGGTTGCACTATTGCTGGCAATGGTTGTTTAGCGCTCCCCGATGAACCTCCAAATTGTTTTTTGAACCATCTCCAAAAGCTTTCCGCAGGCGACTCTCCATACTCTTCATCATACATACCTGAAGAATCTGTCCGATTAATTGGATTGTTACAAACATAGGTATATAAATTTACTCCTCCACCATAACCGATAGGGTCTCTTGTGTTAAAGCGGCCTGTGTATGGATTGTAATGTCTTGCCCCGTAATCGTATTCACCGTTTTCTGTGTTGTACTCCTGCCCCGTAAATCTGTATCTATTGTTCACTTGTTCAGTAGTTGATAAGCTCGCACCAAACGCATAATACGAATAAGCATTACGGGTTATCTGTGAGCTATCATTAATATCCGTCACGCTCCCCAGTCCATCATGGAAATAATAATATGTCGCGGAGTTTGTTACGACTAATAGATTGTGGTTCAACCCCGGCGTAACATATTTCGCCGTGAGGTTGTTACCGCTGTCATAATCCACTATCACATTAGCACCATCATAGACGAATTTCTCAACGTTCCCGTTGGCAGTCTTTTGTATCCTCCTGCCATACGCGTCATGGACGTATAAACCTGTGTTTCCCGAAAGGCTTTCATAATATGAAACGACCTTATTTTCATAACTATGCGACCAGTTCCAGATGTTCGTCCCGTCCGATTTGCTTACGACATTGCCATTCGCATCCAATGCGTAGGTATACGTGGTGGTAGACGTGCTTTCCTGCGTAAGCTGATTGTTGTTATTGTGCGTATAGTTTGTCGTGGTGATATAACTTTCCACTTGCGTCTTTCTATTACCTACCAAATCATACGTCCAAGTATTTGTGTAACTAATACTACCACTCCGGCTCTCGCTTGTCAACTGGTAAATGCTGTCATAACCATAGCTAATGGAATCGCCTCCATTCAAATTCATAGCCGTCCGATTGCCGACTAAATCATGAGTATAAACAAAGGATGAGATTAAGGTTGAGGTTTGATTATGATTCTTCATGCCATTTTAACCGTTTTCCCCCCGTTCAGATGTCCATCACAGGTACAGGTGTCCCTCCGAACTCGCCCCGCACCCTCCCGCATATATATTACGTAAACCAAAAAATATACCAATAATCATCTAATTTTTCTGCTCTGTATATTCCAGCTCCAAAAAGCGGCACAATAGATTTAAGCTTTATAGTATTTATTATTTCGCCAGTCGGGTCATAAACAATTCCACACCAATGGTCTAATGTCCCGCTTTGTAGATGAAATGCAACTCTTAGGGGGGGGCCTTCGTCTATAATAATTCTATCATTTTTTGCCGTGTTTCTTTGGCCTGAATATATTTCAAAAACAATCCGCTCATAATAAGTTCTTTTGATCTCAAATCTAATTTTAATAGTAAGCCATGACCCGTAAATCACGAGTAATACGACTAACAAGATATATATTACTGAATAACCAAGTGATATGAGAAAAGTCTTATATCTCCATAAACGAAGTGCACTAGTAACAAAAACAACGAAAATGACCAAGCTTATTAATAACCAGAGTATTAATAAAGGGAAAACAATAATAATTTTGAAGGCATAAAGAAAGTCTTGAATTGGGTTATAAGTAAACATGAATATTAGAAAACTAACCAGCACCCAGATGTAGGGAAGAAGCAATATATGTGTTTTAATCGGATTAGTTGTACTTATACTTGTTGTTTCGGTAGTCATTATGGTTAAAAGCTTCTTGGTTTACTTTCCTTCCCCATATTTTAATGAACATGTAGAACAATTTGTTGGATCAAAACCTGCTTCCGCTACTTCTCCTTTCCTGAGTTTTTTTATACTCGACCCAGTCATTTCTGCACAAAGCAAGTCTTCAGAAATACCACCCCAGTTATTCACAAATAATCTTATCCCGATATTGATAGCTTCGGTATCACGTGCCGTATCTTTGCCAGGCGTAATAGTTTTTTGTGCCTTAGCAGCTCGAGCATGTAGTATAGATGGATCTATTCCTCCAAAGACACCCATATACCCAAAATGAATGTTTCCTGGAACGTCATAAAAGACGCATTGATCACAAAGCGTTACTGTTTTTTTGCAGTTAGAAGAGGGGCATTTCTCTGACTCACAGGATTCTGTAAATTGTTCACTGTTTTTGAAATCCCAAATTCCGCCTTCTTGGACTTTCATTTTGAACTCTTCAAGCCCTTGCAAATGCGTCAACGGTCCACCACGTAACTTTTGTATAGTTGAATCTTGTTTATGCTGATGAATCATATTAACTAACCAAGCTGTTACATCTGGCCCACACTTCTTTGGTTCTGTGTGAGATTTTTTACTGCATTGAAATTTCCCACTAAGCATCTTATATATATCATGTTTCAGGAAACTCATAAATAACTCCCATGGGTCTGGCATACGAAACGCCCAATGTGGGTCTGGTGGAAGCGAAAAAGGAGCCGCGAATAATCCACTGGGATCTATTCTATTAACCGAATTATTTTGAACATAAGTGTATAAATTTAATCCGGTTCCATATCCACTTGGATCCCTTTGTGTAAATCTCCCCGTAAAAGGATTATATTTTCGTGTGCGATAGTCGTATAATTGGCTTTCTGAATCCCATTCCCTTGCGGTAAATTTATACCTCTGCGGAACATTTTCTGTCTGGGATAAGATTTCGCCAAAGGCGTAATAGTCATATGTATTCTGGACTACTTCCGATGTGTTTATGAGATTCCTCACCGAGCCTAACCCGTCGTGCATGTAATAGTAAGTACTGCCACTACGTGAAATCGTCAAGTTTTGGTCTAAGAACGGAGTAATATACTGGGCAGTGAGCGCATTACTCCCGTCGTAATCCGCAATAATGTTCATACCATCGTACGTATAGTTTTCAGTTGTTCCATTGACCGTCTTGCTGATGCGCCGGCCCATCGCGTCCCAAGCGTAAGTCGAGTTGTTGGTCGTTATCGGGTCGTAATATGAAATAACAAGATTATTGTAGTTATACACCCAGCTCGTCACATTCGCGCCCTGTGTTTTCGTAATCATATTCCCGTTCGCATCGTAATCATACATATTCGTCAAGCTGTTTACCGTATCACTGATTAACTGGCAGGCATTGTTATACTCATAATAAGTCACCACCCCGCCGCGCGTCTGCGTCTCACGGTTTCCGACTTCATCATAGGTAAAGGTGTTCTGGTATATCGTGTTATTCAGACTATCTTTTTTATGCTCGCTTGTCAACTGATAAATATTGTCATAATCATAATCCACGTAATCCCCGTTTGTAAGCGTCATCTTCGTCCGGTTGCCCACTTTATCCAGGACATAAGTAAACGATGAAACCGTTGCCGTGGAGGTATGGTTCTCCACTACGGTCAGCCACCTGGTCGGCACGGCGCTGTCATATGTATAATGCGTGTGCGAGCCGGATTTATTCGCCCCGAAATAGAGCTCCGTCCTCTGCCCGAGCTTATTATAATCATAATCCGCTATCTGCGTCCCATCGCGCTTGACCGTATCCAGCCGCTTTGCCATATCATAAGTATACTCTATCTTATCCGTGGTGCCGGATTCCGGGCCGTCCATGCTCTTTCTTGTGCCGTCTTCCCAATAGGTATAATCTATCACCTTTGCCGGAGAATACTTGTTATCCGTTACTTTCGTCAGGCGATTCAGGTAATCGTATTCATTATCCGTATCGGTATTGGCGTCGGTTACATTCAATACATTGCTATTGGCATCCAGGGTATACTGGACAGTTTCAGTGTTACATTGTTTCATTGTTAAACGGTTGTTCTTGTCATAGGTAAAGGTTTTGGTCTGCCCCATGGCATCTACTGTGCTGGTCGGGTTGCCGTTGGCATCGTAGTAGTTCGTGGAGGTATTGGTGCCGGTGAAACCTGAATAACTCGTGGTTTCCAGGAGATGGTTATCATAATAAGCGTAAGTGGTATCCACCTTGTTGGAATCACGGTAATAGGAAAGTTTGGTGCGCAATCCGTCCGCGTTGTATTCGTATTCGGTGTAATCGCCCAGTGCGTTGGTGACACGGGTCAGGCGTCCGCCCTTATCATAGGTATTTTCCGTGTAATAGGGAGTTCCGGCGTTCAAGCCTTCGGCGTCGTAGATGCGCAAAACCTGCCCGCGCTTATTGTAGGTATACTCTGTGGCATAAGTATCGTTATTGGCAAAGGGACGTTTCTTGGTCAGCCAACCGGCATTATTATAGACGAAGTAAGTGGATGTTTCCAACGCATCGCCATAAGCCGCCTGTATACGGGTCTGCCGGCCGAGATTATCATAGGTAAAATATGTCTGTTCGTTCAAGCCGGAGGGGTCTAAAGCGGTCTTTTCCAAGCGTCCGCCTTCATCGTAATAATTAACGACGGTCAGATAAACGCCGGTATCCACCAACGACCTTGTTGAGTGGATGGTCTTATCGCCCGACATATCGGCATAGTAATACTCGACGTTGGCGTGTTCCGCGCCGCCCGCCTCCTTGACATAAGTCTCGGTTACGCGCCCGGCATTATTATATTGCAGATAGATAAATAGGTATCTCATATTAGTTAATATCACGGCGTTCTAAATGGGTTTATCAATAGCACAGTATTTTATTTTTCCGTACCCCTTATTTCTAATCTTTCACCCTATTACCCCCTAC
>JACQZI010000033.1 GCA_016207825.1 Planctomycetota bacterium
AGTCTCTGTCCCGTCAAAGTTATTCAATAGACCTCTTTCAAAGGTGCAGCCGACTATCCAGTTCTTGGTGAAATTCGTATCCTGGCCGATGGTATCGGCCGTTGACACCGCCCCACCCGATGACACCTGGTATTGCTTTGACGCATATAATCTGGTCGAATCCGTTACCTGGCTGGATACGCCTGCTGTCGTAGTGGCAGAACGCGTTCTTTCATTGGTCGTGCTTTCAGTTAACCCGTAATTAAAACTGTTGGTTAACTCTGTCTTTTCCCCTATCTTATTTACTGAGCTTAATCCCAGTAAAGCCGAATTGCCGTTCGTGCCGCTAGTCCCCTGGATATTTCCGGATAAATTATCCATAATCTGGATGGTTGAGCCCAAGCTTGTCTGGTGATTGGCCGGCCCCTTAAAGGTCGTCTGTTGGGACATATACATATTAACACGCTGGCTCAAGGCATAATTCGCCCTGACTGCGCCGACCGATGTATCGGAATTGGTTTCGCTCGTAATCTTAGCGAGTTTATTCTCCACGCTCTGGTAACGGTATTCGCCGGAAAGAGTGAGCTTTTCCGTCATATTGTAATTTCCCTGGAGGCTCGTAACTTCTGTCTTTTCCCCTCCGACTAACGCGCCTGAAACCAGGTTATAATTCTTAAGAAGCTCCTGGACATCATACCTAACGCTAAGATTAAGTTTATCGGTCAATTTATCGCTAATGCTTGTCCCGTATTTGGCCGTGCCCTGCTGTATTACCGCGTTGGAGGACATAAATCCCGGCCGCAGGTGCTGGTAATAAACATCCGTGGTTATATTCTCTATCGGTTTTGAATCTGCCTTGATATAATACGCGCTTCCTTCTGAGGATGATAAATTAGTCACTTCATTAAAGGTCAATCCGCCGTTAAGCGAAACATAATTCGGGATGCCGCGTGATTCGGACTGGGCATATTCCACCTTGACTTTAGTCTCAAGCGGCAGTTTTACCGTTAAATCCGCGCCGCCTAAGGTGTAATCCTTATCTAATTCCTCTTCGGATACATATCCGGTGCCGATTGTAACTTCGTCTATAGGCGAATAGGCCACCCTTCCTCCGTATACCCCTTCATTTAAATGGGTCCGGTCGGGCTCGTACTCGTAATCCACCACGATATACATCCCATTGCCGTTAAGGATATTGGTTGATATAATACTGCTTGTTGGGTCTACCGAATTAACAACCTGCTTAAAGATAATACGCCCCATGTCATAATCTATCTCGTAATCAACTCCCCTTGTTTTAATAATCGTCTCGACCGGTAAATTGGTCAGCTGGTCG
The DNA here is from genome assembly GCA_016207825.1 of Planctomycetota bacterium. Classification (NCBI taxonomy): domain Bacteria; kingdom Pseudomonadati; phylum Planctomycetota; species Planctomycetota bacterium. The sequence goes on from JACQZI010000033.1 coordinate 1,316, forward strand.
CGGGAGACAAGCTTTACCTCTTCGCTTCCCTCTATCACATTCTTGTGCTTCAAGTAATAGAACGAGCCGCCGGTAGCGCGGAATTCGTTATGCGCCGCCACCTGGTATGCCCTGGCTCCAAACAGTTTTACCTCGGTATTCGGGATAAACAGATAATCAGCTCTATTATTATTCGTGTTCAAAGCCACCTTAGCTCCGTAAAGAGTCCGGTTATAGGCAAAAAGCTCATTACTCGCTAAATCTGTTTGGTAATTCCCAACCAAAACTTGAGACGCGGATGGCGTATGCCCGGCTGACAAATAGAATAGTCCCTGCGTATTGGTGGCATCCCATGCCACGGTTGAGTCATCTCCGTATAGCGGATAATACTTGTCCGGGTCTATGTAACGCGACATTGCCCGGTACCGGTCTCGCTTGCTGTCGAATGATGAAGTAATCGTATAATCTTTCTTGAATGTGCCTGACATATAATATGCCAATCTCCCGCGGGCGGTAAAGCCGTCGTCAAAACCTTCATTAACCTTGTTTGTATTTACGATATCCGTATTGCCTGAAGTGGTATTGTAGCCGGCAATGCCTTCGCCCAGGACTAATAAGTGTAATCCCTCTACGCTTTGCTTCGGGGACGTCGCTGCTGCTCCGGAGTCTGAAGAGTTTGTAGAGTTTATAGAGTTTTTGGAGTCTATTGGGAAGTTTACCTTGCATAATAAGCCTTCGGTTACCCTCACTATTTTAGGACTTTCTTTCACTTGCAACTTGTCACCTGTAACTTGTAACTTTAAGGCATGCGTTCCGGGAACGACTCCAGGCACGTGGTATTTGCCGTCTTTATCCGTGGTGATAACCGTTCCGTCTTCCATTATTATCTTGGCCTGGCCGACACCAACTTCCCCTTCATCCTGGATGCCGTTGCCATTGGTATCTTCAAACACCTTGCCGATAATCGTGCCCAAATCGAATATCGGGTCGGGCACGACCAGGACTTCTTCCCTGGCGATGTTTGAAGTACCTTCGGTAACCGGGGGCTTGTTATACCAGAACCGGGCATAGGCGCGGTTTTCGTATTTGCCGAAGGCTACACCGCTTCCCACGACCAATTGATAAGACACTACCTTTGTGGTCGCCGTTGCGGTTGTCCCGAACCAGCCGGCATCATATGTTAGTGTATTGGTATCAACACCTGCTGGATCAGTCCGGGTAATATTACCAGCCCCGTCTATTAAAATGCTTGACCCCTTTACATACTTAAAACCGGGCGGAATGCGGTCTATCAGCTGGGTTGGGTTGTTGATATCAGTCGGATCAACTCCATTATTGGTTAAAGTTATCTTATATGTCACGACATCACCAACTGAAACCTTTTGCTTATTCGCTTTCTTGGTTATCTGGATATCAGCCGGGTCTGTCCCGATAATGTAAAGAGTGTTATTCATGTTTCCGACAACCAATTGGCCGGTATTCATAATTGACACTGATGATATAAATCCGTTTGCCCCGCCGCCGGCATATTCTTTCGGCCACCCGCTAAGCGCTGTTCCAGCGGTGCCGGTATCTGTTAAGGCGTAAATACGCGATACGAAACCGTCATTCAGAGTCCCGAAATAAATGCGTCCCTTGGAATCAACTGTCGGCGAGCTTTGTATGCCTATTCCGGCATTAAAAGTCCATTTTTCAGAACCATCACTTTTGTTTCTTGCGTATAAATTGCCGTTATTGCATCCGACGTATAGAGTGGTTCCGTCAAGAGAAAGAGCGGCGGAAGACCAGATAGAATTACCTGCGCCTAAATTAACGCTCCATCCGACTGCACCGGTATTTGCGTTTATCTGATGGAATCTACCGGATAGATCGCCAACATAAATATAACCATCACCGGCAACCAGAGGAGTAGCTTTGACCTGCGCTGTAATCTGCACCCCCGTATTCCACAGTGTGTTATAAGTCCCGGGCCACATAGCATAAGGAGTTGTATCCTGATAGCAATACACCTTATTATCATTGCACCCGATATATATTTTTCCGTTTTTATCCAGCGCCGGGGATGATTCGAACGGACTGCCGCTGGGGTTAACCTGCCAAAGCAACCGACCCGCTGTCATATCATCATAGAGGGCATACAAAGTTGAACCCGCCGCAAAATAAACCCTGGTATTACTGGCGTCGCCAGTAATGGCCGGCGATGAAAGAATCGCGCCCATAGCAGTACCATATGACCAACGCGGCGCTCCGCCCACAAGGGGATAAGAATGCATAACGCCGGAATCATCCCCAAAATAGACGGCTTGTTTGACAGCGGATATTGCCGGAGAGGATTTAACCATTCCTACCAATGTACTCCACTGATTACCGGCATCTTTATTAATACAATAAAAACTTGACCCTGCCGCAGAATTGCAACCAAAATATATATTCCCGTCTTTATCTACCGCGGCGGAACTTTGAATAGACCCACCTGCAGGATATGTATGCGCTTCAGTTGTGCTGGTCGGGCCGGCGAATGTGGATTGACCGGTCCGGCTGACATTGCTTCTGAACATTATCTGAGAATACACGGCATCCGGAGAGGTCGAGCCGCCGTTATTAATGGCATAAAGACTGCCGTTGCTTCCTATATACAATGTCCCATCCGAACCAATTACCGGAATATTATATCCTGAACCGACTCCTACCGAATAAGTCCATTCAGGCGACACAGGAGCAACTCCGGTATCTTTTAGAGCGCAAACATAGTCGCCCATATCGTCATAAAAATATATTATAGGGTTAGGCAGGTTTTTCCCGATTGTGACTCCGTAATTAATTACTCCGGCAGCCGGCGGAGGGTCATACGACCAGCGCATAGCTAAAGATCCCGCGGTTGGGGTAACCGAGTAAAGAGAACCGTTATTAACAGCAAAATAAGTAACTTCCCCCGAACCGATTGCCGGGGCAGTAGTGATAGTAAAACCCACATTATAAGGATTATACTTATTCAGGCCGTCGCTTAAATTAAGTGCGTATATTTGACTGCTCACCGCCACATAGACAACGCTATTAGCCTCGTCAATTGCCGGAGCATACTTTATCTGGAAGGCGCCGAAATTACGGGACCATTTATTCCCGGAATTATCAGGGTTATGGGCAAACATATAGCCGTTTGTCGTTCCGCAATAAATAAACCCTTGGCTATCTATCGCCGGTGAGGCTTCAATAGAGCCCATGGCCGGGAAATAGTCCCATTTTGGAGAGCCATCAGGATTAACCGCATATAATTTGCCGTCGCCCGCCCCGAAATAAACCGTGCCGTCAGAGCCTATGGTCGGAGCTGAATATATAGAGCTGAATATTACTCCCGCACCGCTCGGATAATCCCATTTATACGCACCATCCGATGATCGCACTGCATAGAGCTTACTCTTCATTAAACCATCCATCGTGTTAACGCATATATATATGGTGCCGTCAGACCCAAGAGCAGGTGAAGCATAAATATATCGATCGTTACTGCCAATGTATTGGGGAATATCATAAACCCACCTTTTGGCGCCGGTTGAATCATAAGACTCAAGCCTACTAGTGGTTCCGATATAAACATTTCCTTTGCTATCCAAAACAGCCGCTGAAGTCATGCCACCCATGCCTAAAGCCGCCCATTTTAATCCGCCGGTTGTAGGTCCGGCATATTCCGCGCGGCTGGTATTTGCCAAATCACAATGCGCTTTAGGCCAGGCGGTATCTGCCAGGGTAGCATTATTCGGCATAAATTCGACCGTATTAGAAAACGTACTGTAATCAGGGCCCGGGTCAAGGCGGTATGCCCTTACTTTATAATAATAAGTAACCACATCCGTTATATCGGTATCCGTATAAGCGCTGGCAGGCGAAATAACGGCATCAAGGAAACTAAAAAAACCTTCACCCTCTTTTTTGCGGGCTATGATAAAACCGGTCTCGTCGCTTGAAGTATCTGTCCAGGAAATGGCGATTTCGTTGGTGGCAAGCACTATTCCGGTCAATCCGCTCGGTGCGGATGGCCAGGTGGAATCCGATGCCTCATTAGAATAAGAGCTATAAGATGGGTAACTTCCCGCGGTATAATATGACCGGGCACGGTAAGTATAAGTAACCGAATTAGAAAGCCCTAAATCACCATACCAAACAGTCGGACTTCCTGTAGCCGTCCCTATTTCCGCATAACCGCCGCCATTTTTTCGTTCCAATTTAAAGCCGGCCCAAGGCGCGGAATTATTCGTCCAGGAAATAGATATGGCATTTGCCGTATCTGTAACCATCGCCAATAGGTCTAACGGATATCCTAATCCTACTACCTGGTCGCTATTTAAAGTGCCGCTATAACCAACGGCGTTACGTGCTTTTATATAATACCAAAAATTATTAGTGCCGGAAGTGGTTGTGATAGTGTTATCCGTATAAGTGATAACCGACCCTGTTCCGGCAACGGCGCTAACCGTTATGGTGGATCCGAATGCGGGAGACCGTTCAATGTAAAAATCCAGTTCGTCGTCAGAATTATCCGTCCAGCTAATTACAGCCTGGTAAGAAGAAAGAGCTATTGCATTAAAAGACGAAGGTGCCGCCGGATAAGTTTGGGCAATAATTTCATCTGAATAAGGGCTGTCCGCCGCAGGGGAGTTCCGATAAGCCCTGACACGATAAGTATATATATTGGAAGGGGTGACTGTGCTATCGTCATACCAAGTATTCCATTGGCCGCTAGTCCCTATTTGGGTAAATGTTGTTTCTCCTTCAAACTTTCGTTCTATCTTAAAGCCATTATGATCACCATTACTATACGACCAACTCAAAGAGACCTTGTCAGGAGACGTATAAACCGCCTTTGATAGGTTTGTAGGCGCAGGCGGTGGCGTTTTTTGATAGGACTCATTGGAATAACTGCTATAATCACCGCCTCTGTAGGCTTGTATACGATACCAGTATTCGGTTGAAGCGCTGACCGTATCATCAGTAGCAGAAATCACATTACTACCAGCCCCAGGCGGAAGATTACTAAAGCTTCCGAACTGTCCTACTTTACGCTCTATCCTGAACCCCGTTTCGTCAATGGAATTATCCTGCCAGTTTAAATCAATCCTGGTTGGTGAAATAGAAGTTGCCACCATCAAAGAAGGCGCCGATGGATAAGTAATATCTGATGCAGTTCCAGACGTGCTTTCGCCGGCATAATTAGTTGCCTTTATTTTATAGGTATACGTTGTAGACGGCGATATACCGATATCATAATAAGTTAATTGCGTTCCCGAACCCTGGTTCGCGCTGACCGTCATAATGTGGGTAAAATCAAGGTCGCCCGTTTTTTGCCGCAATATTTTAAAACATAATTCCTCTATCGAAGCGTCCGTCCACCTGACCTGGACCTTACCGGATTGGGCGGTTACGCTTAAGCCGGTAGGTGTAACAGGAACAGCGCCAAAGGTATCTAATGTCTGCTGATTAGTCTCTGAAGGAGTGCTATCACCCTGGCTATTAAAGGCATATAACTTATAATAATACCTGGTTGATGGCTCCAAGCCAGTATCAGTATATTTTATAGTGCCTCCGTCAGATGGGTCTATCGTGGCAATAACGGTATACGCTTGCTCAGGATGATACGCACGCTCCAGCCTAAATCCTTCCTCATCAGAAGAACTATCCCACCAAGAAAGAATAAACTGGGATGAATTCACCATGTCAAAACTTATCCCTCCGGGCTGGCTTGGAGCACTGCCGGGCAGGTTTTGGGTTTGCGCTGAATTATAATTATAATCACTGTCACCGGCTGAATTATATGCACGCACCCTGTAGTGATATGTCGCATTAAAAGTTAAGCCGCTATCAAGATATTTATTGGTGCCTGTTGAAATATACCCAACAGCTGTATAAGGCCCGGCAATATTATCCGCCCGTTCTATCTTAAACCCATCTTCATTATCGGAGTTATCAACCCAAGTCAGTTTTATCTGCGAAGAAGAAGGCGCATACCCGGACAAACCGCTGGGAGGAGTGGGTGTTGTAGCCGGTGCAGGGTATGTGGTGGCTGAAACCTCGGTTGAATTACCGGTCTCGCCCTGGAGATTATAAGCCCTTATTACATAATAATAAGGCGTGTTTGCAAGCAACCCAACCGTATCGGAAAACGAGGTGACATTGGCATTAAGTGTGCCGGAAATAACTAATGTATATGGACCTCCTGATAACGTCCAGCGATATACCCTGAATTCTGTTTCATTCCATGAATTATCCTGCCAGGAAAGGTTAATGCGCTTGGCGCTTATGGCTACTGCTGAAACATTGGTCGGGGTAAGAGGCTTAGTTGCCGGCGGAGGATTGGTCAGTGCGTCATCTTGGTTAGATTGACCGCTTTCTCCGGCGCTGTTATACGCAGTCGCGTAATACCAGTATTTGGTTGAATGGTCCAAGCCGGTATCCGAATAAGATTCCACGCCTATTCCAACAGTTTTAATATAGTTCCATGTTCCCGTCCCATCTTTCTGGCGGTATATATAAAACCCTTCTTCATCGCCTGAAGTGTCATTCCAGGTTATATTAACCTGGGAATCAGAAACGGCAACGGCGTTTAAGGTGTTCGGCGGGCTGGGCGGATTAGTCGGCTGCGCCGGAGTGGTCGCGGAAGCCACCCCTGCGAACATACTGCCTCCCTGGGAGTTATATGCCTCTATTTTATAATAGAAAGTTGTGGAAGATGCCAAACCTGTATCTGAATAAACCTCTGTATTAGGGTCAATAGTGGCAATTTGGGTAAATGGATCTGTCCCGGTAGTATTACGGTAAAGCTTAAACCCCTCTTCATCGGAAGAATTATCATCCCAGTAAACGTCAATTGCCGAAGACGATACGGCGATAACCGTCAGGTTTGAAGGGGTTATCGGAGGATTAAGCGGTATTGCCGGAGTGGCTGCCGAAACCTCGGCTGAATTGCCGGTTCCCTGGAAGTTATATGACTGGACGACATAATAATATGTGGTGGAAGGGGTGACGGTAATATCGGAAAACGATTGGATACCCGGGTCAACCCGATACTGCACCGGATAAGGTCCTCCAAACACTTCACTGCGGTTAATATAAAATCCGGCTTCATTATTCGAAGCATCTGTCCACGTTACATTAATAAGGGCATAAGAAGCGGCTGTGGCAGTGGTCCCGGTCGGGGCTGCCGGCGGCGAAGAAGGAGCCGATTTGGTAGTCGCGTTGGTTTCATTGCTACCTCCAATGCTTTCACCCCATACATTCCAGGCGTAAATTTTATAATAATAATTGGTGGAAGGATCGACATCGCGGGGAGGATTAAGATCAATAAAGGAAGTAACCCCTGCTCCAACGGTCGCGTACCAGCCATAACTCCATGGACCATTAATACTCCGGTATATCCTAAACTCTGTTTCGTCATTGGAGCTATCATTCCAGGATAAATTAACCTGGGAGTAAGAAGGCGCGCTGCATGTGGCATTTGAAGGATTGTTCGGCTTGCCGGGTGTTGTAACTGACTTATCATTCTGCGGTAAATAAGTTTCAAAACCGCCTCCGCGGGCAAGCACCCTATAATAAAATGTTCCCTTTTCCCAAACCGTATTGTCTGTGTAGTTTGTGGTATTGGCGGAAACATCGATAATATTAATCCAAGAACCATCAATTCCTGTCAGGGAACGCCTGATAGCATAACCTTCTTCGTTTGAACTATCGGTCCATGTAATATTAACCGAGGTGTTAGTCGTAGCGGTTACCGCCACATTGGTCGGAGGATTCGGGGCAGTAGGTCCTGCCGGAGATGTGCCTCCGCTATCACTACCACCACCACCGCCGCCACCGCCGCCTGCAGCTGCACCAAGCACGCCGATCCCGCCCCAGAAATACCACTTGCTAAAGATAGAACCGCCTTTGGCCTGGGAAAGCAGGTTTTCAACCGGTCTTATATTGGGCTTAAAACCGGATGTGCCTTTTTCCATCCCCAGTTGCAGAAGCTCCCCAGTGGCGCTTTTCTGGTAACGGACGATTTTACAGCCGGCTGACTCCTGGCTTTTCATATATTCCTTAAAGCCGGGCTCGCTCAATCTTTCGCCGTTCTTGAAATATTCAACCGGATTTGAAGGACCGGAAGGTTTCTTAAGAAGCGTATCTTCCTTACATTCCTTGAAGATACGGTAATAATAATCGCCGTAGTTTCCACCCTGGTCCCTAATCAGCGATTCCCGGATGCTTTTTTCTATCTCGTCTTTAGCCATCTCTGCCGGGTAGACTATTTCCACCAGGTCGGCGGCATACGATAACGAGCAAGTAACAAGGAACAATAAAAAAGCAGCCAGTAAATACTTTATTTCTGTTTTCATTTTTTATCTTTAAAGTCAAGCGGAATCGGGTTATCCGTAATAAAAGAGGTTGCCCCGCTGTTCGAATACTCAACCGGTAATATCTGGGTTTGGTATCTCTCCTCGAATATCAGCATCTTCGCCACGCCGGGGAAAGGCAAACCGCTATCCGCAAACCAGATTTTCGTAAACTTGCTTACCGTCTCACCGGTAAGCGAGGCGGATTCCCTGATAAGGTAACGCTGGCAATCAAAGCTTCCAAGGCCTTTATTGTCGGCTTTTATGCTGATGTGTTCCGCTTCGCTTTTCTCGTTGGGTTTCTCAAACGGGATAATCAACATGCTGCCGAGCATCTCAGTGAAAAACTGTTCGGGGGAGTTTATCCCGGCGCTCTTGGACCAGGCGGTCGGGTTAATTTCTACCGGAAACTCGTTCGGAAGCTTTACCACCAAAGTATCCATCAAAGCCTGCCCGTTAGAATCAACCCTAAAGCGGACGGATTTCATCTGCTCGGTCTTTTCATTAGCCACCAGTTCAACTTCATAATAAGGCGGTGATTTCTTCGTATTTTCACCTATGACGCTGATTCTTAGGTATGCGGTGTTTATCTCTTTAAACCCGGCGTTATCCATCTGGCTTCTCATGATGCGGTATTTTATCCACGAGCCTTTGGACGGCTGTGATGCGGATTGCCCCGAGCCTTCGGCTAAACCAAGCAACTCGCTGCCCTGGTAAAAAAGGAAGGTTAAAGCAATTCCTGTAATAAGCAATAAAGCAAGGGTTACTTTCAGGTATCTTGTTTTCATAGTTATTTTATATAAGCAAATACCGTGCCATCCCGCCATAAGATGCCGAATCCGGCTTAAAATCGTTAACTAACGTAACTCCTTATAATTCATGATAATATATCTATAGCCTCGTATTACCGTTTGGTAACCGCTGTTACTAAAGCGCAACACTGATAATACCACTCACCTATATTAGACTTAGGGCCTTTTAAGGTTACCAAACGGTAATACGCTGTTACCACAATCAGTGATATCAAAGAACTTATTTATTGCCTAACGCCGTAGCCAATCTCCTGTCGACATCCTTGGCGCAGCGGAAGCCTATATAATTAGAACAGAAATTACCGGTTACCCCGCCGCAGGTACCCTGCTGGCGATAGGTATTCCTGAGAAACTTGGGGAATAATATCCACGAACCGCCCCTTAAGGTATGCCCTGAACCCTTCTTCCGGCTCATTTCTTTATTGTAATTATACGAATCCTCATAAATATCTTCGCACCATTCAGCGACGTTTCCAATCATCTGGAAGCATCCATAAGGACTTTTGCCTGATTCATACTTATTGTCTGCAGATGGGACAGAGCCGCCGGAGCCGGTAAGGGCATTATTACAGGCATTTTCATCCCAGTTATTTCCCCATGGGTATATAAATTCTTTGGTCCCGCGGGCGGCTTTTTCCCATTCAGCTTCCGTCAACAAACGCTTGCCCGCCCACTTGGCGTATTCATTGGCATCCTTCCAGGAAACATGGACAACCGGATGATCCATCCTGTCCTTAATCCCCTTGCCGTCTCCTTCGGGGTCGCGCCAATTAGCACCCCGGACTTCCATGAGTTCGCAATCCTTCCAAACCCAGCTTTTCCCCGATATTTCCGCCTCTGTTTTATAGTTCTTGTTGGATTTAACAAAAATCTCGAACTGGGCATTGGTAATTTCGTATTTATCTATATAGAATTCCTTTACATCAATAGTGGACTGCACCGGCTTTTCAAAGGGCTCCCCATCATCCGTTCCAATGCTAAACTGCCCGCCCGGCACGATAACCATTTCGGCATTATCATTATTTGATTTAATCAACCTGTAAACCCCGTCTGTTTTTCCGTTAATACTATCAGGGGTTATCCCGCAAAGCGCAAAAAAGTCCATCTCTATTTTGGTTTCCAGTTCGTCTAACGTTTTACCATTACCCGTTAACTTATCCGTATACTGCGCCTTTTCTTCTTCATCCAATTCAACCTTTGCCAGATTCCCTTTAAGGCTTATGATATGATTACGGGATTGTTTAAGCTCCCCTACCAAATCAATATATTCTTCCGGTGTTTTTACGTTGCCGACCGATTCATCCAGCTTGGCTACGGAATCCTGGTATGCCGTATAATCCTCTTTAAATAATCCGCATTCAATATCCCTGATTTTGGCAACGACCTTGTCGCCAAGCACTTTCAGGTATTTGTCTTTATCACATTCGCTCTTGAACTGTTTGGAAAACTCTAATTGCTCATTCAGTTTCTTTCCCTCCAAACCGGTTTCATAGCTTTTATAACGGTCTACCTGATAAGCCATTTGCAGGTCATCGAAAAGGGTGGCTGCCAATTCCGTTGCGGTCACGGCGTCAGGGTGTTCGTCTTTCAGTTCCTTCAAATCCGAAACCATCGTTTCTATCTTACCCAGGTATCCGGAGGCCTTCTCACGAGCCATAACCTTCACCTTAAAATACATCGCCGAAGGCACCAGCTCATATTCCTCTGTTTTTATATTGATGAAATCAGAATCAAGCTTGGGATACAATTTATCATACTGGTTTTTTGAATCGAATTTCATGATATCATTGAAACTGTTTTGCAAATTGCTCAGCTTGGTCCCGGTAAAAACAAGCGGGGATTCTTCGAGCATTTTCGCAGCCACCAGCGACATTATTTTCTTGTTCCATCGTTCGGTTAAGGTATCCTGGAGTTTCTTGAGGTCGTTGTTCGATTGGACCAAAGTGCTTTCGATTGTCCCGAATTCCTCCCATGCCGCATCAAGGTCTTTCAAAAGGAGCGCGTTGATTTTCGCCAGCCATTTTTTTATGAATGCGTCCTTAAGTCCCTGCAGCGGCGCGCTTTCCTTGCGCTCCAGCAAAGCGGAAGGCACCAGGTTATATTCCCTCCAGACAAAGTTCAGTTTATCACCCTTTTCTACCATGCCTTCTATTTTATCAGCCCATTTGGTAATCATGGAAGAACGGCGGTCGCTTACATCGTCATGCTCCTGGTATTTCGGGTCTATCTTGGTAAGGGCGGTCCAAGTCTCGGTAAATCTCGATTGCTTTATAAGGCCGTCAATCTGTACCAGGGCATTTTTGGTGGCGTCATTCAGGCTTGAGCCTGCCGCAGCACGGCCGTCTTTTCCCTGCGGCTTGAAAAGGACGCTGTATGCGAAAACACCTATGCCGATCATCAATACCGCCGCGATGCCGAATCCGATATAAAGCATCCGGCTGCTCTTCTTCTGGCGCTTGGCAAAATCCGAAACCATGGTCGCATCCAGCGCAGAGGTGGAAGCATGTATCGGCGCCTGCTGCGCCCTAAAAGCCTCCAAATCCTCGATGAGTTGGGCAGGAGAAAGATAACGGGCGTTCGGGTCTTTCTGGATGCACTTCATGATGATGGCTTCCAGTTCCCTGGGGAAATCCTGGGCGAATTGAGAAACGTTCGCCGCCGTATCGTAAATATGATGCCGTATCATGCTCATGGCGCTGTCGCTTTCAAACGGGATGCGGCCGGTCGCCATTTCGTACATGACGATACCGAGTGAATAAATATCCGAACGGATATCCGCCGCGCTGCCCATGCCCTGTTCGGGTGAAATATATTTGGGCGTTCCGATGACCGTTCCGGCCATGGTCGCTTCCCCATCGACATTTTCGTTTAATTTAGCCAGGCCGAAATCCATGACCTTGACTTTCGTTTCCATGATATTGACATCCATGACGGCCATGCTTTCGGAAACACTTCCCCCCGGCTGGCTGTCGGTCGGCGGCTTCATCATGGAACTCGAATAGGAAACCATGATATTGGCGGGCTTGATATCGCGGTGGACGATCTTGGCGGGCGATTCCCAGGCGGCCCTCAAGGCACGCGCCACCGAATCCGCCACGTAAACGATTTCATTTACCGCAAACTTGCGGCCGCGCTCGACGAACTTGGAAAGGGGCTGTCCCTGGACAAACTCCATGATGAAGAAATACTCGCCGTCTTTTTCACCGACTGAGTAAACCTGGATGATATGCTCATCCGTCATCGTGGCGAGTGTTGTCGCCTCGCGCTTGAAACGCTTGACGAATTCCGGGTCGGCGGAGAGTTCCTTTTTGAGGATTTTTATGGCGACTTCGCGGTTAAGGGATTTCTGTTTTCCGCGATAGACTTCACCCCAGGCGCCTTTGCCGAGCAGACGCTTGGTGCTGTATTCAAATTCGCCTATGGTCTTAATTTCAGCAGTTTGGGCAGGTTGTCCTGCCTGTTCTGTGGGGTCTGGCATAAGGGGCTGATTATAATAAAAACCTATGTTTTTGTCAACAGTATTTTTACTAAAATATAGAGATATTATATTATGTATTAAACAGCCATCCGGTTACATATATATAGGCGCCTCTACCCGGAACGCAGTGACGTCCCGGCGAATGCCGGGATACATTCCATAAAGCATAATCAGGCGTCCCGATACGCAGTGTCGGGGCCGCATCAGCCCCATTCTGGGCTGGGCGTCCCCGGAATTCCCGAAAATTATACTTGACCTGTAATGAAATGATGGTGAACAACTAATATAATAAAAACGGGGAGTGAATCTGGCCAGCAGGACATCCCGCGAGGGACCAGACCCACTCCCCATAAGCAAAAAGACACCAAGAATACATTAGGAAATGACAACCGTTTGTGCATGGGCAATCTTCCGGGTCGTCCGGCGGCACAGTGCCGGATGCCACCATAATAAACCGATATTCAACGACGTTTGCATCCGGGTGCATGCTGGCGCGGGTCTGGTCTGTGGTCACCCGGCAACGCACTTCAATATCGCCGCCGCCTAAGCCTTTCAATCCGATAATCGGCACAGTCGTAATCGGCGCACCGGGCGAGGGCTCGGTATCGCGAACCGTCAAACCTAAATTTACCCGGTCCGTATCGGAGACCAGCGGGCTATTCATCAGATACTGCCTTGCCATGGTGCGGATTTCTTTTTCATAAAGCTCGCGCGACTGGCGGTGCGCCAGGACATCAGCCCTGGTCCGGGTGGTTTTATTTTGCGCGGCGGTGTATAATGGTTCGTATGACATGCGTCGGGCACCAATAGCCATAACATCAGCCGGCGGAATGCCCCAGGTGACGGCGTTCGCCACCACCCGATTCACAAAATTCCCCTGGAAATTGAAAAAGTCATCGTCCTGTTTGGGGATGTAGTATTTTTTTATTGGCATTTTTATCTCCTTTTCCGCCCCGCTTTGCCCCCTTCGAGGACTCCCTATTAATCGGGGTCCTGCGGAGCGGGGCGGGACGGACCCGCCTTTGGCGGGCACGGTTTATATCGTTGTTGCTACGTCTTATATCCCAGTTGCTACAATTTATATCGCCTTTGCTATGAATCATATCCCCGTTGCTACGACTTGTATCCCTATTGCTACAAGCCATATTCCCATTGCTACGAGTTGTATCCCCGTTGCTACGGGTTATATTCCAGGGAATAAAGGTTATATTCCACGGAATACGGGTTATATTCCCTTAACTACGGGTAGTTATCACCTCCTTTCTCTAACCACAGATTTATCTGATAATCTGATTTTCTGATACACTGATACTCTGCCCTACGGCGGGACTCCTATGCAAGTAGCGTTTTCGAATTCTAAATAAGAGCTATCCGCTATCTTCACCCCGGCGCGGGTGCCGCCGCTGATATCACTGGCTAATTTATATACAATATAATAGGTCTTGGGCGTGGTGGTTACCTGCCAGCGGTTCATATTGAGGTAACACGTGCCGTTGGTAAAATTGCCTTTGGAGATAAGCGTATCGCCAACATCCCAGAAACCGTTATTATTATTTTCCATCCAGATTTGGACTTCTATTTTGTTATCCGGGCAGGGGGTCGCAACGCCTGTAACGCCCTTATCTATCCGGAACTTCTTCCAGCGTGCTGTGCCGGAAATGGTATTTGCGTTAAACTTGACATAAGCGATAGA
>JACQZI010000034.1 GCA_016207825.1 Planctomycetota bacterium
CAACTTTTGCAGTTTTTGGATAATAGTTGCTAGCTGTTCGATAACCGGTTGTATTAATTGGAGTTGGATTTACAAGTAGTTTTAGTTTCGGTGAAAATCCGGCAAAAACGGCCCTATTTTATGCACAAGTTCTTGTGCATCGTGCACAAGAACTTGTGCATGATGCAATCCTACACCACTACTATAAACACATAAATAGAAACGCCCTATCTAATTTTTTACAAAGGTGAACGGGCATGGCAAATCTAACCATCCCTAACCCATAAATGAAATTCCCCATCGGCTGAATATGGTTTATTTGCCGGAGGTTGAGGAGAAATAAATAAAAAAGGCAGGAACGAATGTTTCTTCCGTTTCCTGCCTTTTATTAGTAAACTGTCCCGCCTTCCGGCGGAATCAATTCAATCCGGGATTAATAGCGGTCTCTGCGATTCCCGCCGCCGCCGAATTTGTTATCCCGCGGAACCATCGGCCTGGCTTCGTTGACTGTCAGGCTGCGACCATCAAGTTCCTTGCCGTTAAAGAGTTCGATTGCCTTGGCCGCTTCTTCGTTTGTGGTCATTTCCACAAAGCCGAAGCCCTTGGAGCGCCCGCTATCGCGGTCCATGATGATTTTTGCGCTTTCCACGGCGCCTGCCTGGGCAAACGTCTGCTTCAGGGTTTCCTCGGTGGTGTCGTAGGACAATCCGCCTACATACAGTTTCTTACCCATAGTCTCCCTTTCTTACTGCCCTTAAATAAATTATTATCGCCTCGCTTAGCGTTTATTTCCAGATTTCTCGGAAGTTCAACTCGCAGGACGATTTTATTGCATAGTGCGGTAAGGGCATATCCGCTTCTAAAACATTAGTTGCTATTATATCGTCTTTTACCAATAATGTCAATACTTTTTTGTATTTCTAACAAGGAAATAAATTGATTAAACCGATTGAGAATTTACGTGCCCTTATCCGCGCCCGGCTTTCCGTATTGAAATCAGCAGAATCCCCTGATTTTATTGACTGGAAAATATTTAAATCTATAATAGAACATGATGAATATAACTGAATCAACCGAATCAGTTAATGATAAATGCGATGTTGCTATAACCACGCTTGCCGTTATCGGGGTTGGACATCTCGGCAAACACCACGCGCGGATATGTCGTTCACTTGCCGGCACCAGGCTTGCCGCCGTGGTAGATACTAATCCGAAAACCGCCCGGGAAAAAGGCCTTGAACTCAACGTGCCGTATTACACGGATTACAAGAAACTCTTTGGCGCAATTTCCGCAACAGTCATTGCCACACCGACAATCACCCATTATAAAATTGCCAAAGATTTCATCACGCGCGGAATCCATGTCTTTATCGAAAAGCCGATTACCACGACAATCAACCAGGCAAAGAGTCTTATTAAGCTCGCCAAACAATACCGTGTGAAACTGCAGGTGGGCCATATTGAAAGATTTAATCCGGCATTGAAAGCGGTCCGGGAGGATATCACTTCACCTCGCTTTATAGAAAGCCATCGCCTGTCTCCCCTTTCTTTCCGGTCGCTCGATATCGATGTGGTAAGGGACTTGATGATTCATGATATTGATATCGTCTGTTCATTAAACAACCAGAAGCCGGTTAAGATATTCGCAACGGGCGTCCCGGTTTTTTCCAGGAAGGTCGATATTGCCAACGCCCGTTTGGTCTTCCCGAACGGCTGCGTGGCGAATTTGACGGCTTCCCGCGTTTCCGACAAGTCCATGCGCAAGATGCGGATATTTTCCAAAGATGCCTATGCCTCGATCGACTTCGCTTCCAAGAACGCCCAGGTTTACAGGAAATCCCCCCAAGCGCCCAGCCCTAAAAAAATACTTCAAAATATTGACTTGAACGCAATAAAGGATTATCAATCTTTGATGTTGCAGAAGTTTTTGGAGATAAAGAATCCGGTAATAGAAAAAACGGACCAGATTGAAAGCGAGCTTGGTGCGTTTATCGGGTCTATCCAAGAAGGCAGGCCGGTCGTCGTCACTGGAGAAGACGGTTTGAGGGCGCTGGAAACCGCCGAACTTATAATAAAACAAATTAATAAGGAGTAATATATGATGCCTCGAGATAAAATGCAGGTCTTTGCCGGGCGCGCCAGCACGGAACTGGCCGAGAAAGTCTGCGCCAAATTAAGCATCCCATTGGGCAAAGCGGAAATACGGCCATTTCCGGACGGGGAAATAGACCTTAAGGTTATTGACGACGTGCGCGGGTCGGATGTCTTTATAATCCAGTCCACCTCCGCACCGGCTGATTCGCATCTTATGGAATTATTGATTTTTATAGACTGCCTGAAACGCGCCTCGGTCGAGCGGATAACCGCGGTGATACCTTATTTCGGTTACGCCCGCCAGGACCGTAAAGCCGAAGGGCGCGTCCCGATAACCGCCAAGCTGGTCGCCAACCTGATTACAACCGCCGGGGCGGATAGAGTGCTGACCATAGATTTGCACGCCGCTCAAATACAGGGATTCTTTGATATTCCCGTGGACCACTTGTTCTCATCCCCCGTCATGATAGAATACATCAAGCATTTGAGGATACCCAAATTAATCGTTGTCGCTCCTGACGTGGGCGGCGTAAAACTGGCGCGCGCTTACGCCAAGCATCTCGCAGCCGACCTGGCGATTGTGGACAAGCGCAGAATAGGGCCGCGCCAAACCGAAGCAATGCAGATTATCGGAGATATCAAAGGCAAGAATATTTTGATGGTAGACGATATGATTTCCACCGCCACCACAATCAGCAACGCCGCGGAAATAATGCGTTCAAAAGGCGCCAAGAATATTTACGTCTGCGCCACCCACGCGGTTTTGACCGAGGGTTCTTTGCAAAAACTGCAGAAAGCACGCTTCAACGAGGTGGTTTTATCCGATACTATTTACCACAACCCGAAAACGCTGACCGACCAGATTAGGATACTTTCCGTTTCCGGGATGCTCGCCGAAGCAATACGGCGGATACATTACAGTGAATCGGTAAGCTCGCTGTTTATTTAAAAAATCGGTAAAATACTATCACGAATACGACGAATAATACGACTTTATTATTCGTGCTATAAGAACCATTTGTGCCATTCGTGTTCTTTTTTCTTGACCAGACGGCAAATTAATCCTATATTCGTGTGTTTTGGTATCCGTATAAATATAGGAGCTTGAAGTATGGAATGGGTTAAAATTAAAGCAGAATCCCGCAAGGAAAAAGGTTCGACCATTTGCCGCCATTTGCGCAAAAAAGGGCTTGTTCCCGGAATCGTCTATGGTCGTAAAGAACCAGAGGAACAACTGGTAATCAATGCCAAGGAATTATCAGAAATGCTCCACAAGGGTGTGCGCCTGATAGACCTGGCATTCCCGGATAAAACCGAAAAAGTATTTGTCAAGGAAGTACAGGTTGACCCGATAAGCGAAGCACCGATTCACATCGATTTCAGCCGCATAGCCATGGATGAAATGCTGACCATGGAAGTGGAAATCATCTTGAAAGGACAGCCCAAAGGAATACTGGCCGGTGGGCTTCTGGAACAAAACCTCAGGCAACTCACCATCAAGTGCCTGCCGAATAATATCCCGGATTCAATCGAGGTGGATGTCGCCGGGCTTGACATGGGAGACTTGGTCAGGGTAAAGGAAATGAAACTGCCCCAGGGCGTCAGCACGGTAACCGATGCGGAAATCGTGGTGGCCGGAGTGCACCAGCCTAAGGAAGAAGAAGTCGCCGCACCTGCAGGTGAAATCTCCACAACCGAACCGGAAGTAATCACCGCGAAGAAGGAAGAAACTGAAGAAGGCGAAGAAGGCAAAAAAGGAACCGATGATAAAAAGGCTGCCGTAAAGGAAGAAAAGAAGCCGGCTAAAGAAGAAAAGAAATGAAAATCATCGTTGGGCTTGGTAACCCCGGACTGAAATATAAACATACCAGGCACAATTTGGGATTCAAGGTAATAGACAGCCTGACTGAAGCGAAAGATATCGATCTTAGAAAATCAAGCAGAAATTACGAGGCGGGCAAAGGAACCATCGAAGGGAACCAGATAATGCTGGTAAAACCGCTGACTTTCATGAATAATTCAGGCATTGCGGTTTCGGCACTGGTCACCAAAACAGGCGCGAAGCCTGATGAGCTTTTGGTTATCTGCGACGATTTCCAGTTGCCGCCGGGGAAACTCCGGATACGCCGGGGTGGTTCAAGCGGAGGCCACAAAGGGCTGGAATCCATCATCGCCGCACTCGGCACGGATGAATTTGCGCGCCTGAGAATCGGCGTGGGACTGCCGGGAAACATGGATGCGGCGGAATTTGTCCTTATGAATTTCAGGAAAGCCGAACTGGCTGAAATAATCCCGGCAATCGAACGGGCGACAGAAGCCGTTTGCGAATGGGTCGCAAACGGAATAGATAAAAGCATGAATAAATATAACTAAAAGGAGCTTTAATCTTATGGCAATTTACGAAGGCATGTTCCTGGCTGACCCGGCAAAAGCATCGACCGAATGGGAAGAAGTAATGAAGCATGTTACCGAGCTTATCGGCAAACACGGCGGAAAAATCCTCCAATCCACCAAGTGGGCCGAAAGGAAACTCACTTACCCGATTAAAAGGCGCAACCGCGGGACTTATATCCTTACCTATTTTGAGGCGCCACCGGAAAGCATCACTAAAATAAAAGACGATTTCAAACTTTCGGAAATCATACTTAGAACGCTGATACTTGCCAAAGAAGGCAAGGAAGCGACAAAAATCCTCGCCAAACCGCTGGAACCCCTTAAGGAACTTCCACCCATGGCGCCCAGGAATATGAACAGATAAAAAAACTAAGGAGGGAACAATGCCGAGTTATAATCGAGTATTGCTGATGGGAAACCTGACCGCCGACCCTGAATTGCGATACACCCAAAGCGGCACGCCGGTTTGTTCATTTCGAATCGCGGTAAACGAAGTTTATAAAACACCCTCAGGCGAAAAGAAAGAAACTGTCACGTTTATCCCCATCACCATCTGGCGCAAACAGGCCGAAACCTGCGCCGAATACCTGAAAAAGGGCAGACCGGTCTTGGTGGAAGGCAAACTAAAAATGAGCCAGTGGACATCAAAAGAAGGTGAAAAACGCTCCAAGCTTGAAGTCGTTGGGCTGGGCGTAAAGTTTTTAAGCAGCGGCCCGGCCGGCGACCGCTCAGCAGAAAGAGCCGCGAGCCATCAGGGCGAGCAACCCGAACCACCATCCGAACCTATGCTGGATGAGGAAGAATCCGAAGATATTCCCTTTTAGACTTTTATCACTGTAGAGCAAAATATGAAAGAGGAATCGCAGGAGCAAGCCCAACCGGTAAATTATCCCATACGCACCGCCCTGATTTTCCTGGCGGCGCACACCGCTTTGTTTGCGACGATACTTGCCTGGTCATGGGAAGAACGAATATTTTCCTCTTCAGGCGGCAACTTCATCCTTTACATATTTGAATTCCTCGGCGTAGTCATAACCAAAGCCGTCGGGCAGGCGGAAGACCTAACCGTGGTTGCGCCATATATTATTACATTCCTCGTCAATTCAATTTTCTACGCGGCAATCGGGTTTGGAATCGGCTCGCTATTCCATGAACTCGGCTGGGTGGAACAAAGCCATAATATTTTCCAGACCGAAGAAGAGCTTTCGGATAAGGATAAAGGAATCGGGCAGGCTGCCTGAAAAGAAACACTCTGAATTATGTCCAGCATACCTTTGATGGAGCAATACCAAAAGGTCAAAAAACGATACCCCGAAGAAATCGTGTTTTTCCGCCTGGGCGATTTTTACGAGATGTTTTATGATGACGCCAAAACCGCCAGCAAAATACTGGAAATAACGCTCACTTCTCGCTATAAAGGTGATAAATCCGTTCCGATGGCCGGCATCCCTTACCACTCAGCCACCCCATATATCAGAAAGCTCCTTAAAGCCGGTTATAAAATCGCCGTCTGCGAACAACTGGAAGAGGCGGATAACGCTTCCGGTAAATTGGTCGAGCGGGATGTCATCCGCGTTATCACGCCCGGCACGCTGGTCGAAGACAGCCTCCTTGAAACACAGGATAATAATTTCCTGGCAGCACTTAATATAACGAAAAATAAAACAGGGTTGTCATGGGTGGATGTTTCTACCGGTGTCTTTAAAGTAGCTGAAGGCACACTTCAAGAAATACTTACTGAGCTTAACCGGCTAAACCCTTCCGAATACCTGGTGCCGGAAAATTCGGTGAGTGAGTTCCCGAAAATAATCGACCGCTCGAAAACCAGTCTTTCGGGTTCGCTTACCTCTTTTCCGGGATGGGCATTCGACCATGACAGCGCGTATAAGTCACTGACCAATCATTTCGGCACCGCCGGTTTGGGCGGTTTCGGGTGCGAGGATTACACCGCCGGAATCGGCGCGGCAGGAGCCATTATCGAATACCTGCATCGCACCCAGGCAGAACCGTCTTCCGTGGAAAGCTCGCTGGCTACCTCCGGATTAAAACATATTACGCGCCTTGAACCTTTTATCAGGACAAATCACCTGATGATTGACCGCTCTACGCAATCTTCCCTGGAGCTGGTCAGGACAATGCGGGGTGAAGAAAATAATTCGCTCCTAGCAATCATGAATAAAACTACCACCGGCATGGGCGCGAGGCTTCTTAAGGAATGGATTTTACGCCCATTGAGGAATATCGAACCGATAAACCAGCGCCTCTCCGTAGTAGAATGGTTCCTTTTATCACCTCAAAAGAGGCGGATAATCCAGAAGGAACTGAAAAACATCAATGACATTGAAAGAATCGTCGGCAGGCTCGGCACAGGCAAGGCGAACCCACGTGATATGGTGGGATTAAAAACCACGCTATTATCACTGCCTGCAGTAAAAAAGCAGTTGGCTGCCGAAACCGAAAACCCCCCGCTATTAAGAAACATCATTGAAGGACTCGACCCGTTGCCGGAGTTAACTGATTTCATCAATAAAGCCATCGTTGACGATCCACCGCTTGCCATAACCGAAGGCAGGATAATAAAAACCGGATTTGACGCGGAGCTTGATAAAATCCGTTCCACCTCGCGCGAAGGCAAACAGTGGATTGCGCGTTTCCAGTCTGATGAAATAAAAAGGACCGGTATTTCATCTCTAAAGGTTGGATTCAATAACATCTTCGGCTATTATATCGAGATAACCAATCCGCATAAGGACAAAATCCCGGCAGATTACATCAGGAAGCAGACCCTGAAAAACGCCGAGCGCTACATCACTCCGCAGCTCAAGGATTATGAAACGCAGGTTCTGCACGCGGACGAACGGGCTAATAAGATGGAATACGAACTCTTTAAAGCAATACGGGATAAGGTCAGCAAATATATCACTGCTCTCCAAAAGGTTGCCTCTGCCATTGCCGAACTGGATGTTTTATTATCTTTCGCCCAGATTGCACAGGAAAATAATTATTGTAAGCCGACTCTGACAGATGAAACAGGCATAAAAATAATCGAAGGGCGTCATCCGGTAATCGAAAAAGTGGCGCAGGTTAAATTTATCCCGAATGACACGCTCCTGGATAACGAGAAAAACCGGATACTTCTCATAACCGGGCCGAACATGGCGGGAAAATCGACCTATATCAGGCAGGTCGCGTTAATCGCCTTAATGGCACAAATGGGCAGTTTCGTGCCGGCGCGCGAGGCGGAAATAGGAATCGTCGATCGAATATTCACCCGGGTAGGAGCTTCGGATGAATTGGCAAAAGGAGCCAGCACCTTTATGGTGGAAATGAACGAGACTTCCCACATCCTGAATAACGCCACAAAGCAAAGCCTGATTATCCTTGATGAGGTCGGACGTGGAACGAGCACCTTTGACGGAGTAAGCATTGCCTGGGCGATTACCGAATATATCCACGACCATTTAGGCAGCCGCACGCTCTTTGCCACGCATTACCACGAGCTAACCGAACTCGCCCTGCTTCTACCGGCGGTTAAGAACTATCACGTCGAGGTAAAGGAATGGAAAACCAAGAACGGAGAGGAAATCGTCTTCTTACATAAAATAGCCGCAGGCGGGACGGATAAAAGCTACGGGATTCAAGTCGCGCGGCTGGCGGGCCTGCCAAAATCCGTAGTCGAACGCGCCCGTTTGATACTGACCAATCTTGAGGCACAGACATTAAACGAAAAAGACCAGCCAAGATTTGCGCCGATCGATGCTAAGAAAATTACCCCGACCGACCCGTTCCAGCTTGCTTTATTCCAATCAAAGCCATCACCGGTCATAAAGATGATTAAAGAACTTGACCTGGATAACCTCACGCCCCTGGAAGCGCTTGCAAAACTCCAGGAACTAAAAGATAAACTGAAGGATTAATAGCAGGAATAAACCTTACTCCAAACAAATAAGACTGTTAAATCATGCCTGTTACAGTAATGATGCCAAGAACACCTTGACATCATTGGTATCCTTAAGATAAAAATGGGCTGAAGTGTTGTGAAGTTTGCTCCCGACATAGATGCCTACGCCGCGCCTCTTTAAAAGATTGAAAGCGTCTTCATCGGTTTTATCATCACCGATATAAACAAGCAGTTTGCCCCCGGCTTTTACACTATTTGCAATAAACCTGAATGCTTCGCCTTTGTTAATAGCGTTTATCGAAGGCCTTATCTCCACCACTTTTTTGCCGTAAGTCAATCTTACGGATGGGTCTATTTTCCGCCGGACATTCCGGGTTATTTCCAGTATTTCAGGAATGAACTTTTCATTAACCGCCCGATAATGAACCGAAGAAGTGATGCCCTTTTGTTCTATTATTATTTTGGGAATCTTAAGAAGTTCTTTAGCCAATACACGCCCTATCTTTACCATATTTTCATACGCCAGGTGACCGTACCGAATTATAATTCCGCGAGCAGGCGCATACACTTCAAAACCGTGGTTACCGCTGTAAAAAATATTTCTTAAACCGACACGATGTATAACATCGCTTAATGCCCTGCCGGAAATGACGGCAAGAGTTATCCGGCGGTTACGACTAATCATTTTCAACAATTCTTTAACGTCTTTACCAAGATGTGCTTTCCCCGGATCTTTGATAATAGGAGTCAAAGTGCCGTCAAAATCCAGTCCAAGAACGATGTGGCGCGCATCGCGCATTAGTTTGCCAAGCCGTTTGGATTTTAAGGCGTATTGCGACATAGGTGGCATGGATTATAGTACATTATAAAATACTGTCAATTATTTACCAAAAATTTGACTTGACTATACTGGTTTTATATGATATGGAGATTAATGTATGACGCTTATATGAAAAACACGTTAAAGCTATTATTATTTATTACGCTTCTCCCTGCGAGCATGCTCTTGAATGCAGATGATGAGGTATCGAACGGTGACATTGATACGTGCCTAAAAGCTCCTTTAAGGATGAGCAACAATAATTTGCTGCATTCGCTCATCTTAATTCCACCCTTGGAAAGTGCGGAAAGGATAAACGAAGGGACAAAAGTTTTCCAAACAGGCGTGGAATACACCAGATTTGCCTTCAAAAACGATAAGGACAGCTGGCTTATGGATTATAACGCATCATTGAAAAACGGTTTTATTGATTACCGTGTCGGTCTTTCGAAATCGATGGAACTCAGGCTCGATTTGACCGGCGGAATACTGGCGGAAGGAAAGAGAGAACTTCTGCTTTTGGACGGCAATGCCGGATACTTAAGCGGAGACAGGGGCTTGGGTTTAAGCAACCTTGTCCTGGGAATAAAGCACAAGCTCTGGGAATCATTGGGCGCCGATGAGGAAATCCCTTATACAAGCGCATTATCCATCCAATTCAAGAAACCGTTCGGAAATGAAGAAGACCTGCTTTCTTCAGGCGGCAATGACGTTTCAATTGCTTACTTGGAAACAGATAAGATTGATGAAGCTACTTTTGCCCATTTCCAGTTGGGTTGCACTTTCACCGGAAAGGCAACGGCGTTTTCGCAGGATTTGGATATCGCCAATCCGCTTTTTTACTCTGCAGGAATAAGCTGGCTCGTCTCGGAAAATACTGCGCTTAGCGGACAGCTCCAGGGCCATGGCAACGCCTTCCGGGAAATAAAAACGCTCACACGGAACCCGATTACTGTGCAATGCGGATTCAGATACAAACTCCCGCAAGGACAAGATGAAAGACAGTATATAATAGATACCGGATTCGGCTGGGGTTTAAACGGCGACTCGTCTGATTTCATGATGATGTTCAGCCTGGGAAAAGTCTATTAATAATTATATGGGCAATAAAATGCCACTTTCCATTATTATATTGTTGATTATGTTATCAGCGCAACCACTCTTTGCGCAGACTTTCGGGGATAATATCCGCGTTGACGATACGGGAAATAATGTTATTACACAATCAAGCCCGTCAATAGCCATAGACGAGAACGGAAATATTTATGCCTCATGGACTGATGAAAGAAACGGGCATCCGGACATATATTTCTCCAAAAGCACGGATAGTGGCGCGACCTTCGGCGCGAATATCAAGGTAAATGACAATAACGCGTCAGCCTCCAAGCCGTCAATGGCGCTTGACAGCAATGGGAATATCCTCATCGCCTGGCAGGACGAAAGGAACGGCAACCCGGATATATATTTTGCGCAAAGCGCTAATGGCGGAATAACCTTTACGGCGAATACAAGGGTGGATGATACAGGCGTTTCCACCGCAACACAATCAACTCCGGTTATCGGAATCCACCAGGGCAGTAACAGCATCTATGCCGCCTGGATTGATGAGCGCGAGGGCGCCAAGCACATATATTTTACCAAAAGCACTAATGGCGGGACGAGCTTTTCGGCAAACATTAAAATAGACGATGCCGGTTCAATCACTCCGGATAACGTCAGCCTGGCGGTTGACGACAACGACAACATCTATATTTCCTGGAAAGACGAAAGAAACGGAAGCCCTGATATTTACTTTGATACGAGCAACAACGGCGGCGCAAGTTTCGGGGTTGATAAAAAGGTGAATAGTGTCAGTTCATCAAGCGGATTCCCGAAAATCGCGGTCGATTCAAACAGCAATATCTATCTCGCCTGGCAGGATAATAGAAACGGAAACTTGGACATTTATTTCTCGTCAAGCACGGATACCGGAACAACTTTCAGCGCCGACCTGCGGGTAGATAACACAGGAATCAGCACCTCCTCTCAACAAGCCCCGGTTATTATAACCGATTCGATAAATATTTACATTACCTGGCAGGATAATAGAAACGGCCCGCCTGACGCGGGTGACATCTACTTTGCGCAGAGCATTACCGCCACCCCCAATTTCACCACCAATGTAAGGATAGATGATACCGGCACTTCCACCAGCACCCAAACTGCCCCATCGTTAACCGTGGACAGCTCTGGATATATCTACGCGGTATGGTCCGATAGCCGGAAAAGCTTAGGCGATACGGATATCTATTTTGCCACGACCAATGTAACAAGCACGGTTATTTCCGGCTCAAGCGGCAATCCCGCAACCAGCGATAAAAAATCTAATGGTAGTTTAAACTGCTTCATTGCCACGGCGGCTTTCGGCACGCCCATGGCAAAAGAGGTTGTTGTATTACGGCGATTCCGGGATAAATACTTATTAACGAATCCGGCTGGAAAATATTTGGTTGATGCTTATTATAAGATAAGCCCGCCGATTGCAAAAGTGATTAGTAAAAATAGTACACTGCGGAGCATAACACGTATGACACTTAATCCTCTTGTTAATTGCATGCGGAACATAGATAGGCAAAAAGATTAATACGAAACACACGATACGAATGAATACGAATATTATTGGAGTAGACTTATCCGAAAATTTACGATTTGATACAGGGAATCTCACGGCTTTACTACCGGGGGGTTACGGTCAAATACCAGGGGACTTACGGTTTTACTGCCGGGGGGTAACGGCTTTACTACTAAGGGGTAACGGCTTTACTACCAGGGGCTAACGGATTTACTACCAAGGGGTAACGGCTTTACTACCGGGGGGTTACGGATTTACTACCAGGGACTAACGGTCTTACTACCAGGGGGTTACGGTCTTACGACCGGGGGGTAACGGCTTAATACCAGGGGGCTCACGGCTTAATACCAGGGAACTCACGGCTTTACTGCCGGGGGGTAACGGACAGGGGCGTATCGCCCCCCCTACGTTGTATTTTTCTAAAAGTTATAACATATTATAGAACAAAATGATATAGCCGAAAATGGGGTCGAAAAAGTCCCCCTAATGTAGACTTTACAAAAATATGCATTATATTGATTTCTGGGTGTAAATATGCGCTATATTGAGTTTAGAAGAGATTGATGACGATAAATACGCGTTATATGGTGTTTTAGGGCAGTTTAAAGCGATAACTCGCAAATAGGGTTTACTTTATGGCTAAAAAGTGTCGGTTTATCAGATTGGAGCGGAAGCAACGTGAGGAACTGAATGCTTTTATAGGCGTGCTGGTTGCAAAACAGAGCTTGTCTTCGTTACGTCGTGTGCAGGCGGTTATGCTTTCGGATGCGGGTAAAATGCCCTCAGAGATAGCCCGGACATTAGGTGCGTGTGAGGCTTCGGTCTATCGCTGGCTTTTGGGCTACCGGAAATTCGGTCCGGCAGGACTGGCCGGACGGGTTCAGCCGGGCAAATTAACTCCTGAGCAGATTGATAAACTTTTAGGAATAAGCGGCCGTCGTCCGGTACAAGATGGGAAAGCGGGTAAAAAGCCATGGAGTTTCCGGAAGATATCCCGCTGGGCCAAGTCGAACTGGAATGTCAGTATCTCTGCGGTCCGTTTGAGACAGATTATTCTTAAGCGGATATTGATGGATAAATAATGAAAACAGGATTGACTTAGTTAAGAATGTATGATATAATCTGATTTTTATATATGAAACAGTTTAAAAGATATTTCTTCGCTATTGTTTTAGTTTTTGCCTTTCAGTTTGTAATTAATCTCAATCCGCTCCAGGCGGAAGTGACGATTGATGCCGGACTTACAGATGCGACTTTTGAATATAATCCTTCACCGTGCGCAGTATTCATTAATGCCACTACCGGTTATGTGTTTAATGTTACGGGCGGTAATTTTGTTTATCGTAAGACAACTGACGGTGGGAAAACATGGGCGGCGGCCGTAACATTCATGGCGGCTAAAACCTCAGGGAATATTGCAGTTTGGTATGACCGTTGGACGCCTAATGATAATGCCGGCACCCGAATACATATTGCGGCTTCAGAAACAGGAACCGATGACACCTGGTACCATTATTTAGATACCGCAACCGATACACTTCGCCCGGCTGGCGCCATTGCCGTAAGATTAGGAGCTTCTTATGCACTGGCAGATGGCGGACCAACTATTTGCAAATCAACCGAAGGCTACTTGTATATTGCCTGTTTTTCTAGTACTGCCGCGCACCGGGGAGTCTCAAGGTCTGTAAATGGTGGTGATGCATGGGTAAATATTACACCTGGTTTTCTCTTTGATGATGACGATGACCACTGCCAGCTTTTGCCCTTAGCTGGTGGCGATGTCCTGTGTATCTATAATGATATGACGGCGAGTCAAGGCCTCTGGTTTGTCTGGGAAGAAGATACGGATACCTGGTCGGCAAGTGCCACGGTCTTAGATACCTGGACCGAGAATGCGACCTATAATGCCTGCTTTGGTGCCACCTGTATCCGGAATACTTCTTCCAATGATATTTATCTGTCCGCCAATAATTCACCCAATAATGCGTCCGGTGACCTGAAGGCATATAAATTCACGGATAGCACCCACACCTGGGCCGTCTTAACGGATATACTGACTGATACGAATGGGTGTCTTGATGTCAAGATGTTCCGTGACCTGAGTAACGGCGATTTGTACGCCATATATGTAAGAGGTTGGGCTGAAAACTACAACCAGGTCTTTTCCAGGAAGTCAACTGATGGTGGCAACACCTGGGGACCTGAAACCCTGGTAAGTTATACTTCAGACGACCACAAGTACGTAAGAACTAATCTAATGAGTGCAGATATAAAACGTATCTTCTGGTACAATGATGACCTGAACGATTTATTGTGCGATGCCCGGTATATCCTGACCTGGCAAGGTCTGAGTCGGGACTTTGATGACCCCAATAATTGGTCGCCCGCGATTGCCCCTACGAATGCCTATAGTTTAATCATCCCTCAAGTAGGCTCGGGTAATTATCCTTTGATTGATTCCACGACCGTAGGGGCGAATCAGAATTGTAAGGCACTTACTATCAATACCGGTGCTAATATCCAGTTAAACGGGCTTGACCTTACGTGTTATGGTCCGGTGGTGATAGAAGAGGGTGGTGAACTAAAGATTACCAACGGAGGCAGTCAGTTCAATATTCGGGTAAGTTATGAGAATTACGGCACCTTAACAAATACGGAAGGTGACGTGGTCTTACAAGGTCCTGGAGATGGTCCGGTTGCCCCGGCCTTAGTCAAAACTAATTGCGCCGGTACAGGCAAGTCCTTTAAGTTCCTGAGGATTCCGGCATACGCAAGACTCAGCGATGGAGTTACCCTTGAAGTTACGGGGACAGGTGGTTTAGGATTCCAACTGAATGGTGGATACCTCTATGCCGGTAACAATACTACCCTGATTACCTATGATAGCTGGGGAACAACCACTGGTAAATTCTATAAAGACACCAGCACGGTCATCTTAAAAGGCACGGGTAATATCCCTTATGAGAGCGATGCGGTACTGCCTTATGAGTTTTATAACCTCCAGATAGATGGTACTTTTTCTGTCGCTGGAACAAATCAATATGTATATAATCATCTAACTATTACTGAAAATGGTAGTTTAGCAGCCTCCACTTATAACATCTATGGATACGGCAACTGGGTAAATAACGGTTCATTCAATGCAAGTAGTGCTGAGGTGCAATTAATCGGAACAAGTTCTTCTGCGATTACCGGCACAACCCAGTTTAATATCGTTCGTTTTGGCGATGGGACTAATGCCAAAACCATTACCTTGCAGAGCGGCGCTGATATTAAGGCAACTAATACCTTGGAAATCAAAGCAAATGCGGTACTTAACGGTTCGCCAACAGGCGGTCCTAATGCAACACTAACCATTCCTTCAGGATGTATGCTTACTATTGGCGGAACGTGGCAACCGCGAAACGGAACTTTTATCTGGCAGAAGGATGATACCCAGGAACAACTGCCTGCATTGGCAAACGGTTTTTATAAATTGATAGTTGACCCTTCGGGATCGGGTAATGTTACCCCTAACGGGGCGTTAAATATAGGGAGTGATTTTTATATTAAATCCGGCACTTTTAACGGCGGCAACGTATTAACACATACTATCGGCGGAGATTGGATTCAAGACGGCGCTTTTTCTTCCGGCACTTCCACCATTATATTTAATGGCGCCGATTGTGAAATTCTTAAGTCCCCGAGCAATGCCGGTTCACTTACTTTTAATAGTCTTACTTCATCCGGCACTTTGACCAAAATAGAATACGGTAAGTCCATAGTAGTAACCGGTAATTTCAATATTACCGCCGGAACTTTTAACGCCGGAACTGCGACTGTATTCACCATAAGTACCTGGACTGATAGTGGAGCATTCAATGCCGGGACAAGCGAAGTTATTTGGAAAGGCGGTCAGATTCCCGAACAATCCGGCGGAAATGCACACGAGGATTTCTATTCGCTGACCGTTGACGGAACTTGTTCGCTTGACGGCGCGAATTCGGACAAAACCTTTACTATAAATAAGCATCTCAAGATAAACAGCACAAAGTCTCTTGATGCCGGCTCACCGGCTACGCCTTATAATATTGAACTCAAGGGCAATTTCCAATTGGACGGTAGTTTTACTGCAGGCAATTCTAAACTCCTTTTAAACGGTACGGTTAAACAGACCCTGAACGGTTCGACTTCGCTTACCATAAATAATCTTGAGATAAATAAAACAACAGGTGACGCAAATGCTAAGACTGTGGAACTCGCTTTTGGTTTGGGAGGTACCGATTTAACCATTAACGGCACTACAAATATTTTAGCCGGCATTCTTAATTTAGGCTCAACTGCTGATACGGTGGTTTCGCAAGGCAATATAACAGTCGGCAATGCTTCCGGAACGGATGATTCCATAATTTCTATGTTGGGTGGTGTTACTTTGCAGATGGGTAATGGAACGGTTCTGGAAGTAAAAACACCGGACGGGATTCTGGAATCGGCGCAAAGTGGTTTGATACCGTTAGTTACTTCCACTAACCCGGGAACTAATTTCTATTATATAAAAATAGCAGGCAAAACGCGGGTGAATGGCTTGCAGATAAAATCCATAGGCTCAGCCGGGACGTTTACTGACCCGGGTGCAAATCACGGCGTTACCATCCTGACCACGGCTGATATTTATAGCGCGGGAGATACTTATTTTGACCAGGTTACCTTTGATGACATTCAGGGTTCCGGTACGCGTGATACATATTTAAGAGTTTTCCGTAATGCCTCATCTCCTCAATTGTCCCTTGAGTTTAATAAGCACAAATATGACGATGGAGCGGTAGATGCAAACGCAGATGTTAATGTTTATCTAAATCGTGGTTCAACCGGCAGTACGATTATCCAGTCAATGTCTTCTGGGAATAAGGGCGGCACTAATGCAGAAACCTATGACATGAGAGATGATTCATCCAGTCCGGGTGATGACCCTGACCCGGGCTCCATCCAATGGCCTATCAACAAGGTCTGGACCGGATTAGTGAGTGATGCCTGGAATGTTGACGGTAACTGGAAATTAGAAGACGGTTCGCCAACTGAAGCGCCGGGTGGTTCTGATTCAATAACTATTCCGTCCAATCCGGACAGCAATCCTGATAAATGGCCTGTTATATCAGCCAATGCGTCAGTAAAAAATATTACGTTACAGTCGCCGATTAGCGCAGTTCCTACAACCGTATTGTCGGTTAACGGCTCATGGATATTTACCATCTACGGCACATGGACAATCAATGATTATACTAATTGCCTGTTTGACCCCGGAACGTCTACTGTGGATTACGCAGGGTCTTCAGGACAGGGCGTGGTAGCCACGACTTATTATAACTTGCAACTTTCCAATACTTCGGGATTGCAAATGGTTTTCGAGCCCATTATTATCTATAACGATTGCACTATTCTTGGAGGCGTTAACTTTATTGCGACCACGACTGATGTCCGCGTTGAAGGCAACTGGAATAATTACGGAACTTTTTCGCCCGGCAATTGTACTATTAAGTTTCAGGGGAATTCCGGTGGTCAGGAACAGAATATTACGGGCGGACAATTTAGGCACCTGGAATTCTCAGGAAGCGAATCCAAGAAGATAAACGGGACGACTGAAGTATTAGGAAATGTCTCTATTGCTGGCGGCGCCACGGTTAATGCTACAGACCAGAGCGCGATAGATATCAAAATCGGAGGTAACTTTACGGTTACCGGCACATTCTCTGCCGGACTTTCTACAATAATCTTTAACGGCGCCGCGGCACAGGAACTGATTCGTCCTGCGGGAACGATTTCGTTTAATAATCTTAAATTACTAAATACCGGTACATCATTAAAATTAGTCCAGCAATCAGGCGGAGCCACGACCCAGACAATAACTATTTCTACCAGTGATAATGCCGGCAATACCAATTTAGGAAATATTAATATCGGAACCGGAACAACACTGGATGCGACTAATGACATTATTAATTGCGGCGGCAACTGGCTGGTTAACGGATCTTTTACTTATGACGGCTCAACTGTTAGCTTAAATGCCTCAGCAGCCCAAGCTATTAAAACTAATTCCTCTTTTTATACGCTTAATATCGCTAATTCACATTCTTCAGATTACGTCACCTTTGAAGGCAATATTACGGTAAATAATAATCTTAATATCACTGACGGTCAGGTGAAACTGGATATCGGAACCGCGCTGAATCATGGTGTAGCAGACAATGTCACGATTGCCGGCGGGGCAAAATTGGAAATGGGAATAAGTAATTTAGTAATTGGCAATTCATCTGTTTTTGGTGATTTAAGCATTAACGGCCAGTTTATAATGTCTTCTACAGGCACGGCTGCTCCGACTTTGAAGTTACACGGCGATTCAGGCACAGTAAATTACACGGTAGAAGCCAATAGGCCTGATATTACGGTTAACGGGACATTTCAAACGCTTTGGTCTAACGGCGCTAAGCCTCTGATTCAAGCTTATAATCCGATTACGCCGGGTCCCTTTTATTGTTTTGCTGTGAAGGCAAGCGGGATAATTAATGTAAACGGATTGGTTATAGATTCGGCTTATACTTATGACAGCGTAACTACTATATTCTCGGCATTACTCTTAGAACCAGGTGCTGTTTGCAGTAATCTGAATAATGTAGATTATCAGAATATCATGGGTGGGGTGAGCGGAACTTATCGTGGCTTGCAGTTCCGGATTGCTTCCGGTACCTATATATTTGATGGTTGTTCCTTTGACGATACCTGCACATATAATGTCAGGACCGATAATGGAACGCCAACCATTAATATGACTAATGCCGGCGGAACGCGCGGGGTATCTACCTATGAGGACCAGGTATCGGGTACAATCAACTGGATTGCCAACCGCATATGGAACGGCGGTGCGACCGACATTTGGACGAATACTGCCAATTGGGACGGTGCTTTGAGAGCCGATACTACGGATGAAACAGCTATTATTAACCGAGTTTTGCCTAATGGTTATAACCCTCGTGTTAGGACTGCGAGTTATACAATAAGAAACTTAGTTATTAAAAATAGTAATACGGTATTTATAGATGATGATGGCGGTGATGACCTTACCGTCAGCGGTGATGTTATCATGGAACCGGGAAGCGGGATTACGATGAAGGATTTTGCTACTTGTTTACTGTATGTACAGGGAAACTGGGATAACCAGGGAGGAATATTAGACCAACAATCAACCGGCGGTATTATTTATCTCAGAGGCGTGGGTAAAACCATATCAACCGAGACCGGATTCCGCAAGCTTTCTATTGACACTGCCGGTACTTCATATACGCTTGTGGATGGCGCTACGGTTGCCATAAGCGGGACTTCCGCTTCCTATTTCATCAATGCCACGGCAATGCTGTATGGCGGAAATAATACCAATCCTGCAACATTAAAGGCATCGGTCTGGGCGACCAATCTTAATCGGTTTGATGCAGGTAATTCTAAGTTTGTCTGGATGGGAACGACTAATGTGCCTTTAGAAACATATTACGACCTGCAAATTGGAAGCCAATCCGATGGCTACAATATTTCCACCACTTATGCTTATAGCGCAGACAGGTTGATTAACCGCCATTTGATTGTTGATGCCGGGTCAACACTGACTCTTAATCAAACAGGCGGCACCCTTATTGTTAAAGGTAATATCTGGGTAAAAGAAGGCGCAACGCTTAATCTGAATAATGCTACAGTCAGGTTAGAAGGCGATTTTATAATAGATGGCGTCGTCAACGGCGGGACTTCAACCGTGATATTCGGCGGCGGCATTAACCAGAAAATAAGAAGTACGGTTACTCCGCCTTCTTTGACGCTTAATGATATCCAAATAACACCCACTACTATTGCCGAATTGAATATGCCGATTACCACCACCAATATTAATTCGGGGTTGGCATCACCGCACGGCATTATTAAATTGAATTCATATCAATTGGTAATTACCGGACAATGGAACGATTCGGATGCCGGAGATAATTTAACAGAAGATACCGGCACGGTTTATTTCTACGGAACTTCGGCAACCATACCCAATGAAACCTGGTATGACCTGAAAGTCGGCGCGCCGAGTGCGGATACGACTTATACCCTACCGAACAATACCACGGTAAAGAATGATATTACTTTTAATGAAAATGGAATTATTAATTCGGGCGGGTTTGCGCTGTATGTCGCCAGGCACTGGATTGATAACGGCAGCGAAGATAATTTCACGGAAGGCGCCGGGACAGTCCAGTTTAACGGTACGGTCCAGCAAAATGTATCGGGCGAAACGTTTAATAATCTCATAATTACCAACACCGGCGTGGCGGTTTCGGTAATTGCACAAGGAAAATTAACTGTATCAAATAATTTAACGATATCCAATGGAACGCTTGATTTCGGGAGCGGGTTTGTCGGCGGAAACAAGCACACAATAGGCGGTTATTGCTATATAGATAACGGCAAGCTAAAGCTGAATACCTCCTCAATCAGCATAACCGGCTTATTACGGATAGGCGACGGGTCCGTTGGCAGCGGTATTCTGGATATGACGGCAAATTCCACGGACGACCCTGATGTGACAGCAACCGGCGGTGTAAATGTAACCTCAACCGGCACGCTTGACGTGACCGGATCGTCAGCTTCCATTACTGCAGGTGGCAACTGGGTGCGTACGGGTAGTTTTAACCTGGGCCAATCCAAGGTAATCTTAAGCGGAGACGGCAATTATATTACCACAACCGGAACAAGCGATTTCTATGCATTGCATATAAATGCAGGCAGTGTGATTTCCGCCTCGACCGATTGCAGTATAACCAATAACCTGGTGGTAACCGGCCAATTCGGCACGGCCAATAAGACCGTGGCGGTAAGCGGCAACATCACCAACGGAGGAATAATCTATATCGGTGAGGCAGCCGCTGCCGGGACGCTTGACTTAGAAGGTGATTTTACAGGAGGCTCTTTAAGATTCATTAACGGAGGCAGTTCCTTACTCTATTTTTCCGGAGCAAGCTTTGCTCCGACAGACTTAATGGCTTCTAACGGGACTATTATTTTTGATAATACATTATCCGGACAAACCATACCATCATACACGTATAATAATATCAGGATTCTCAAAAGCGGGCAAACCGCCACAGCCGGAGGGAATCTGGCAATAAACGGCACCTTGAATGTATCCAGCGGGATATTCGACGGAGATGACGGCTCGGCAAGAGTGCATACCATCGGCGCCATCTCCAACAGCGGCACGGTCAAGATGGACCTGGCTTCTACCATAAATGTTACCGGCAACACGATAAACGCAAGCCAGGTAGATATCGGAATCGGGACGTATAACAATGCGGTTAATTATACCAATACCGGAGGCACAACCACCCTCGGTGCGGGACTGCTGGATATAAACGGCAATCTTACAGGAGGAACAATAGATTTTAATAATACAACCGGCACATTGCGAATAGCCGGTACCTTTACACCAACCACGCTTAATGAAGATGCCGGCACGATCATATTTGACGGCACAGGACAGGCTATACCGGCTGAATCATATTACAATTTAAAGACCGGCAGTATCAATACGACTTATACATTAGGCGGAGCTATCCAGGTAAAAG
>JACQZI010000035.1 GCA_016207825.1 Planctomycetota bacterium
AGTTAAGGTTTAAGGGTAACATAATGAATCTGTTTAAGTTTGTTAGCAGAGGTTATCGGAAAGAAAAAGCCATAGCGTAGAGGTAAAACAGCTAATAAACCGAAAGAAGAAACTTATAAAAATTATTCAACAGAGCAGGGCTTTCCCGAATCCGGGTTCGGAATATTCGCTCATCGGATGCACCGTTTCGCCGGGATTTGATTTTGCGGATTTTGAACTTGGCAAAAGAGAGGCACTCGTAAAAAAGTTTCCTCATGCTAAAAATATTATCGAAAAACTCACCTGATATTTCCAGCAATCTGTTTAATTTTATTGATTTAGCTTTCAAAAGAGTGGTAAAATCTAAAAATAATAAGTCAATCTAGTCAGAAAAAAGGAGAGATAATCATGCAAAACGACAGCGTTCGCCTGCAGGATAGACAGGAAAGTCCGACTCAAACCGGGTTAAAAGTAAAAACAGCCGTGATGTCTGTAAGCGATAAGAGCGGATTGGTGGAATTTGCCAGATCCCTGAAAAAATGGGGGATTGAAATAATTTCCACCGGCGGCACGGCAAAAGTTCTCAAGGAAAACGGGATAGATATCACGCCCATCTCCAAAATCACCGGCAACGCTAAAGATGATTATTTTGACGGACGGATGAAAACCATCAGCTTTAACTATGAAAGCGCGCTCCTTTACAGGCGCGATAATCCTGAACACGTAAAGCAGGCAAAGGAATTAGGCATCCCGCAAATTGATATGGTCATCTGCAATCTTTATCCATTTGAAAAAGTTACCGCTAAGGAAGGCGTTACCATAGAAGACGCCATAGAAAATATCGATATCGGCGGTCCGTGCATGGTGCGCGCCGCAGCCAAAAACCACGAAAGTATCGCCATTGTCGTGGAGCCGGAACAATATAAGGAAATAATGGATGAAATGGCGAAAAACAAAGGCACTCTCGGGAAAGAATTGCTTAAGAAACTCATGGTTCGGGCATACGAGAAAACCGCGGATTACGATTCGGCAATCCATACATTCTTTGCGGATAAATTGACTAATGAGAAGGTAAAGCGAGCCAAGTATTTCAAAGGAATCCAACTCGGGCGCTATGCGGAAAACTGGCACCAAAAAGGGTGGCTCTATAAATCGCCTGTTTCGGCAGCGAGCATCCCCTGGGCAAAACAGGTCCACGGTGGGCCCTTGGGCTACAATAATTATTTGGATGCCGAGGCGGCTTTGCAATCCGTGCTTGAGCTTAAAGATTCAATCGCCGTTTCCATTATTAAGCACGCCAACCCCTGCGGCTATGCCACGGGCGAAACGCTTTTGGAAGCCTTTGAACGCGCCTGGCAGGGAGACCCGGTCAGCGCCTTCGGCAGCGTAATTGCCCTGACCAAGCCGCTGGATATGGACGTCGCTAAAATATTAGGCGAAAGGTTCGTGGAAGTGCTGGTCGCGCCATCCATAAAACCGGACGCGCTGGAATATATTAAATCATTGGGCAAAAAGAAGGCGGAGCTCCGCTTACTGGAAGTGGGGGACTTGAATAAAAGCAAGAATAACCTACTGAGGTTCATCACCGGCGGCGTTCTGGAACAGGAACAGGATAATAAATTCTTCTTGACTAATACCATAAAAGAATTGTTTAAGCCGCCGTTCCAGGCTAAATGCGCTAACAGCGGCAAGGATTTAACCGTCGGCATAATGACCAAGGTAAAGCCGCCTGCCGCGCGCGCCGGGTTATACGAATTCGGATTGCATTACGTCAAGCATATCAAATCCAATGCAATAGTTGTCGTCCGCGAATACCGCCCCGGATATTACCAGACCATCGGCATGGGCTGCGGGCAACCCAACCGCAAGGATTCCGTCATGCTGGCCGGCATGCGCGCGGTGGAAAACCTAAAGCGCGAATATACTGACATGAAGAAAGCCAAGAAAACTAAGATAAAAACCGCCAAGCAATATATCAAACAGCAGTTGCAGGCTGATAATGTGATTCTGGTTTCCGACGCTTTCTTCCCGTTCAGAGACGGGCTTGATAACGTTGCCGAAACAGGCGTGAAATATGTCATTGAACCGGGCGGTTCGATAAGGGATGAAGAAGTCATCAAGGCCGCCAACGAGTATAAAATGGGATTACTCTTTACCGGTGTAAGAAAGTTTTACCATTAAAATGAAATTCGTTTATCCTGTTTTACTACTTCTCGCGGCTGTTTCATACGCATCCGCAGAACCTGCGGCAGAGGCAGAAAAGTCAATTTCCCTGTTCGGCGGGGGCTTCTACGCAAAAGGCGCCGAATCCATGATTGATGATGATGCTACCAGTGTCGAAGATGTCGGCACCAAAGATTGGAACGGCAACTCACTTTGGGGATTGCGCTACGAAAAGCACTACCTTCGGCAAGACCGCCTGTTAAATGGTGGACTCGGATTCGAGCTCCTATCGTTTACTATCGTTAACCAAGAGGTATCCGATTCCCGCTCGTTTCTGGGCATTCCTTATACCGTCCAGTTAGATAAAATCGAATCTAAAACAGTCGGGTTAAGCGTGGATGGATTCCTTGATTTTAATTTCCAGAAACCCATAAGGCCATATCTCGGCTTGGGCATGGGACTATTCTTTGCTAATGTAAAGGATAAAAAAGCATCCCAGCAGGGAACGAACCCTTACATATTGGAAGCTGACGAAGCTTTCGGATGGGGATTGGGTTTTGATTTTCTGGTCGGCACT
The DNA here is from genome assembly GCA_016207825.1 of Planctomycetota bacterium. Lineage (NCBI taxonomy): Bacteria > Pseudomonadati > Planctomycetota > Planctomycetota bacterium. The sequence goes on from JACQZI010000035.1 coordinate 2,720, forward strand.
CGCTGGTATTTCAATGACAAGTTTTTCCTGATGCTTGAGATCCAGGAAAGGCAGCTCTTTTTAAGCACCTTGAGGTTCTTTGGCAATGACCTCAGCATCAGCCCATTATATTCCTGGCGTAATATCTGCATTGGGATTGGGATGAAGTTTTAACCTCCGTTTAGCGTTATCCCGGTAAAAATCCTTTACCAGTATATTCAATTAAGATATCTAATCCATACGCTTGCGTTCAGGATACAAGTCGTAAGCCAAACCGCCAATCAGATTACAAAGCATGAATGATTTACCCATATTTCTTTAGGTTTAAAATCCATAGGACATACTCATCAAAGTCTTTTCTGGCAGGAAAAGTCTGTTCTTTCCAATGGGCTTCATTAAAGTCCTTATTTGCCAGCAGCTTTAAACTCAAATTTGAATATTTACATTCAAGAACACGGCTCAATTTATCCGCCAAAAGGCTTAATCCGATTTCCTTAGTTTGATAGCCGCCCGCATCGGGTTGCATGATAATTGTGGTTTGTTCAGTGTTAAAATCGAACCTGCCGGTAAAATCATTAGTAATCAAATCAATCCTGAAAGTGATTCTGGTTTCTGTCTTTTCAATCATCTCGTATTTTTTCGGCATGGCAACCCCATAGCCGCTTACACCGGCGAATTTCTGGGTCTTAGCCGGGCCTTGTATTATGCGATGCTCATCAAGCTGAAACCTTCCCGCTATCGCAAGATAAATATCATCCCACCCAAGAAGAATACTCGTCGCCATAGTTGACAGATGAATGCCCTTGTCACCAATTTCCGCCTTGACCACCCTTTGCTCCGGCGGCAAAGGAATCGCCTGGCTTTGGTCAAGAATAAGCACCGGAACGCCCTTGGCTTTCAGATAATCAGCCATTTCCACGGCTTTCGATGGGGGAATGCCTTTCGCGATAACCCCGCCGGAATTGCGCAAATAGCGTAAGACATCAAACTTTTGTTGCCCTGTCATTTGAGCGATGACCGGGGCGATTTCGTAATAATTTATCCTCTCAAGAGTCTGACGGATAACAATACAATCGCCATCTAATTCTTCCGGTTTTTTATCTGCCGTAATCCGGTTAAAGGCGGCTTCTAATTTCCGGAGTTCCTCCCGTGCCTCTTCAAGCGAATACCCCTCGCCCGGTTCTTTCACCGTTTGACTCAGGTATTTTAACCCTTTATCCGGGCGGTTCAATGGATGTGTATAAACCAACCCTAAAAAATACCGTAATTTTTGCGTTATGGGATGGAACGGATAAGCAAGTATAAACCTCTCATAAATTTCAGCCGCTTTCTGAAGATTCCCCTTGTTCTGGAAGATCTCGCCTGCTCTCAGGTGGTATTCAGGACGGATACGCATTTCACCGAAAACCCTTACGGCATGATTAAATTCATATAAATATTCTGCTTCATTATTATATATTTCGCTTTTCCCAAGCAGGATATTGGGATCTTCATGCGATATTCTTTTTGCTCCCGTAATGACCGCCTCGCTTCCGATTGTCTGTCGAATTTCCTTTTTACGCTGTTGCGAAAACCATGTTTTCCACGCTATGGCAAACGCAACTCCAAATAAAAAGCCCCCAATATGCGCCCAATAAGCCACCCCGCCCATTCCGGGCATTCCGGTGCTCAGAAATCCGTAGAGCAATTGGAGGAAAAACCAAAAGCCAAGCATTATCAAGGCGTTTAGGTAAGTAAAATTAATAAAACGGCCGAGAATATATAACACCTTTATTTTATGCAGCGGGAAAAAGATTATATAGAAACCCATAACACCAGATATGGCGCCTGATGCCCCAATACATGGAATCGTCGAAGACGGATCAATCAAGGTATGAAGCAAATCCGCGGATATTCCGGCCAGCAAATAAAATCCGATATAATAGTATGGCCCTATTTGGTCCTCAACGTTATCCCCAAAAATCCAGAGATACCACATATTAAAAAGGATATGAAAAAAACCTGCGTGCATGAACATTGATGTGAATAAGGTAATAAACTCGCCGTTTGCAGGAGTCCAGCCATATGTTTTAACAACATCTCCGAACCATGGACGATAATTAATCAGCGAAAACACGAGGATATTCACCCCGATAATAACATAATTAACGTACGGGGCCCGTTGGGTTGGATTTTCGTCACCAATAGGAAAAAACATATATTATTTTGCGCCTCTTATTAAACATGGCTATTTCATAACATTATTCTTTAAGCATATTATATCTCTAACTTGAGCGCCGTCAATAAATAAGCTTGGTATACGAGATTCTAATTATCCTTGCCAAAATCTTAAAAGGGGAGTAAAATTTAATCTTAATATGACAAAAAGAATAGCCATAATTACACCGGGCGGCGATGCACCGGGAGTTAATGCCTGCATCCGAGCACTTGTCCGCCAGGGAATCAGCCATGATTTTACCATGATAGGCGTTTACCGCGGATACGAAGGATTAATCAACGGAGAAATCGCCTCTCTTGACAGGCGTTCGGTCAGCGGTATTATTCACCACGGCGGAACAATCCTTAAAAGCACCCGGTGCAGTGAAATCCAAACACCGATGGGGCTGCGAAAAGCGATTGCTTCCATAAGAAGACATCGCTTGGATTATCTTATTGTCATCGGCGGCGACGGCTCTTTTACCGCCGGCCTTAAGATTGCCAAAAGTGGGATACCGGTCATCGGCATACCGGCCAGCATAGATAACGATATCTACGGCACGGATGAAACCATCGGCTTTGATACCGCCGTCAATACCGCCGTCGAAGCGATTGATAAAATAAGGGATACCGCGACAAGCTTCGACCGCATTTTCCTCGTGGAGGTGATGGGCAGGGAACACGGCTTTCTGGCATTATCCGTAGGCGTGGCAAGCGGAGCCGATTTTATCATTATCCCGGAAGTAAAATACGATATCAACCGGATATGCACCGAACTCGTAAAAGACAAAGCCGGCAAGAAGACATCGGAAATAATAATCTTTGCCGAAGGCGCCGGCAGGATAATGGATGTAGCTAAAAAGATTGAAACTAAAACGAAAGTTCCGGTGCGCGTTTCTGTCCTAGGATATATCCAACGGGGCGGCGCACCTTCTGCGCGCTCACGTATTTTAGGCAGTATGTTCGGCGCTTATGCCATCGGATTAATAAAACAGGGACTCAAAAACAGGGCGGTGGTCATGCAAAACAATTGCATTACACACATACCTCTTGAAAAGGCAGTCCGCGGTCGAAAACGCATAAATCGGAAATTTCACACCCTCGCAAAAAATTTATCCACATAAAAACTGCTTATTTCATTCAGCCATTCATGCGCTAAATATCCGGAACGACCTCTTTTATTTTATTTGACCTTGGCGGAATATTTGCTATAGTTAATAGAAAATATTATTATGAGCAACCATAAATTGGGAATCTTAGTCGGCGGGGGCCCGGCGCCCGGCATAAACGGCGTCATCAGCGCGGCAACCATCGAAGCCATTAATCTCGGCTGGGAAGTAATCGGAATCATGGACGGATTCAAGCACCTTGCCAGGGGAACCGATATCCAGACCATGCCGCTGACCATAGACGAAGTCTCCCGCATCCATTTCCGGGGCGGCTCAATATTGCGCACCTCCCGGGAAAACCCGACCAAAGACCCAGGGAAGATGCAGAATGTAATAAACAGCCTTTCGATATTGGGAATAAACCGCTTAATAACCATCGGCGGCGAGGATACGATTTTTTCCTCCAGTATGGTGGAAAAGGAAATGCAAGGGAAAATACACGTTGCCCACGTCCCCAAAACCATTGATAATGACCTTCCTCTGCCGAATAATCTTTCAACCTTCGGGTACCAGACCGCGCGCCACTTTGGGGTGGAAATCGTCATGAACCTGATGGAAGACGCCTTTACCACCAACCGCTGGTATTTCGTGATTGCCATGGGTCGTAAAGCCGGGCACCTGGCGCTGGGCATCGGCAAGGCCGCCGGAGCGACACTTACCATTATCGGAGAGGAATTCACCTCAAAAAATATCAGCATCGGTCAGATAAGCGATATACTGGAAGGCGCCATTATAAAGAGGCGTGCCATGGGCAAAGACCAGGGCGTTGCCATACTGGCAGAAGGCCTTGTGGAAAGATTCGACCCCAAGGAACTCGAGGGGCTGGAAGACGCGGAAAGAGACGAATACGGCCATATCAGGCTTTCGGAAGTAGACCTTGGGAAAATCATCAAGGATGAAGTCAAAAAACGCCTGGAAAAACGAGGGATTAAAATAACCATCGTTGATAAAAATATCGGTTACGAATTGCGCTGCGCCTCTCCCATTCCTTTCGATGCCGAATATACCAGGAACCTCGGCCATGGAGCAATCAAGTTCCTGACAGAAGGAAAAACGGGCGCGGTTATCAGTATGCCGGGAGGCGTTCTTATCCCGATTTATTTCAAAGACCTGATGGATCCGAAAACCGGGCGGACCGCCGTGCGCTATGTCGATATTAAAACCGAGGCTTACGAAGTCGCCCGCGCTTATATGATTCGGTTAAATAAACAGGATTTCTCTAATCCGGAACAGCTGAAGCTTCTGGCCAAAACAGCCAAGACGACTCCGGAAGAGTTTAAGAAACAATTTGAATCTGCAATTTAAGGAGGAATTAATATGGATATTTACAGGAATATTGACGAGGCAAAATCATCCTCCAAAGGAGCGGTGGAGTGGTCAGGCACAGGGATAAAAGTATTGGACCAGAAAAAACTGCGTGACGGCCTTATTGACCAATGGGTCTACAGCGCGGTTTTCAGCCAGGATGCCGCTCTAAAACAATTCCTTTATAAGACAATCAGGGAAACAGCCGAAGCATTGGGTGCCGCGCCTTCAAGCATACAGTCGCTTTACGAGGCATCGGCAAAAGGCGTCTATAAAAACAAGACTGTCCCGGCGATGAATATCCGCGGCATAACTTACGAAGTCGCCCGTGCGGCTTTCAGGGCGGCTCTGAAAAATAAGGTCGGCGCATTCATATTTGAAATCGCTAAAAGCGAGATGAAGTATACTATGCAAGACCCGTCTGAATACGCCGCGGTCATACTGGCCGCCGCCATCAAAGAAGGCTATAAAGGGCCGGTATTCATACAGGGAGACCATTTCCAGTTCGCCTCCAAGAAATTCATGGAAGACCCCAAAGCCGAAGAAGAAAGCCTAAAGAAACTGATAAAATCAGCTCTCCTGGCGGGCTTTTATAATATTGATATCGACGCCTCAACGCTCGTTAAGCTTTCACACGGCACCCTTGAAGAACAACAGGCGAATAACTCCAAGATGACCGCTGAACTGACCAAATTCATCAGGGAAAACCAGCCTAAAGGCGTAACTGTGGCAATCGGCGGCGAAATAGGGGAAGTCGGCAAGGAAAACAGCCGCCCCGAAGAACTGCGCGCCTTTATGGGAGGTTATAAAAACCTGCTCCCTAAAGGGATGGCGGGCATTGCCAAGGTAAGCGTCCAGACCGGCACGCGCCACGGCGGGGTAGTCCTGCCTGACGGCTCGATTGCCAAGGTCAATCTGGACTTTGAAACCTTAAAAACATTATCCGAACTTGCCAGGCAGGAATTCGGAATGGGCGGGGCAGTCCAGCACGGCGCGTCCACGCTTCCGGATGACGCCTTCAGAAAATTCCCGGAAATGGGAACGGTCGAGGTACATTTAGCCACCGGATTCCAGAACCTTATTTACGAGCATCCCAAATTCCCGAAAGGACTCTTAACGGAAATAGACGAATACTTGAGGAAAAACGCGGCTGATGAGCGAAAACCCAAGCAGACTGAAGAACAGTTTATTTACACCGTAAGGAAAAAGGGATTCGGCCCGTTTAAGAAACAAACCTGGGATATCCCTAGGGAAAACCTGGACGCGATAATGGCAACCATGGAAGAGAAATTCACGTTCCTCTTTAAGCAGTTGAATGTAAACGATACGGCGGATTTGGTTAAGAAAACCATTAAGTAATCTAATAGTTGTTTTATTGAACTATTGTTAAGGGGTGTGACAATGGTTCTCCGGAACCGCGGTGTGCCATTGCCGATAGATAGCCGCTTCGTAATTAACCGATGAACTATTGCACTACTCTCTTCCCTTACCCCTAATTATTGACAATATTGTCTCTTGGTTTTATAATCATTTCTATGGCAGATACCAAACTAAAAATCCGTGAATTCAAGTCTCTGGATGAGTTCCGTTTATGGTGGGAAGGGGAGGAAGTGACCGGATTCTGCCAGCGCCATCCGGAAAAAGTCGCCCGCTTAAAATCCCACCGCTGGGTTGCTCCATGGATAACCAAGCATACCCAGTCCGAAGGCGAAGAGGTAAAACAACCCGCCGGCAAGTCGTTCGGCAAATACATCATAGAAAAGAAACTCGGGCAGGGCGGTATGGGCGCGGTTTACCTGGCACACGATACTGTCTTAAAAAGAAAAGTGGCACTAAAAGTGATGCTCTTGAAAGGCGCTCAGGCAATCGAGCGCTTTAACCGCGAGGCGCGTGCCTCTGCCAAGCTAAAGCACCCCAATATCATTTCGCTCTACGAAGTCGGCACAATTGATAAGTATAACTACTTTACCATGGAGTATATTGACGGAAGTTCTCTGGATAAAATGATAAAAGACAAGGAATTAACCCCTAAACGGACTGCCGAGATTATAAAGGATATCGCCAATGCGCTTCATTATGCGCACACTCAGGAAATTGTCCACCGTGATATTAAGCCCGCCAATATCCTGGTAGATAAACAGGGGAAAGTATATTTAACCGATTTTGGGCTGGCAAAAGAACTTAGCGGAACCGAGCATTCGCTAACCATGACCGGGACGATTATGGGGACAGCCGATTATATGTCCCCGGAGCAGGCAGAAGGGATTAAGAGGAAGATAGATGCCAGAAGCGATGTCTTTTCGCTTGGCGCAACGCTTTACCACGCCTTAACCGGACATACGCCGTTTAAAGGAAAGGAACTCTACCAGATACTGGAAAGCGTAGTGCGCAAAGACCCAATTCCGCCCTGCCGTTATATAAAGAATCTGTCCAAAGATATCGAGACCATATGCCTTAAATCCATGGAAAAGGAACAGAAAGCCAGATACCAGTCATCCAAGGAATTAGCCGATGATTTAACGCATTATATAAACGGAGAAGCAATATCCGCCAGACCAATCGGTTTTATAGGCAGGATATTCCGTAAAGCCAAACAGAATAAGGTTGCCAGCCTATCGATTGCCGGAGTAATAGTGATTCTTATTGTTTTGGGTATTATGGCATCGGTCTCATCCTCAAATACCCGTCAAGAAGCTTTAGGTTATTTTAATAAGGCGCAAGGTTTTTATGATAAGAAGGACTATAACGAGGCGAAGGTATGGGCAAACAAAGCGCTTACTCTTTTGCCTGATGACGGAGCGATTAAGGATTTAATCAATGAGTGTAATGATGCCTTGGAAAAGATATCCGAATCCGATAAAGAAACGAAGGTAAACAGGGAAAAGGCTAAATCTATACTTGATAGAATAAATGTGGGCGATCCTTCGACTGATGACAAAATAAAGGCCGCCGAGGATGCCCTTGATATTGACCCGTCCTATGGCGATGCCTGGCAGGTTATGGGCTATGCCTATGTGGGAAAAGCCAATGAGAATGCACAGAATCCGGATAAGTATCGGAAACTAATAGACAAGGCGTTTGAATGTTTTAGCAAGGCAATTGAAAAAAACCTCTCCCTGACCTATTCATATTATGAGCGGGCGTTTATTATTGCTTTTATTTATGATAAAACCGAAGAAGCAGTGGCTGATTTTAATAAAGTAATCGAACTTGATCCTGAAAGCCCTCTCGGATATTTTGCTCGGGGGACGATTGAGTATTACCATAAGAATTATGATAAAGCCATTGATTACCTTGCCAAGGCAATAAATCTTAAACGTGATTATGCCGATGCGCATTTTAATCTTGGTAATGCATATAATAATTTAGGGAATTATAAGAATGCAATAGAGTTTTATAAAGAAACCATCCGCCTTAAGCCTGATTTTGCCAAGGCGCATTATAATCTTGGGAATGCCTATAGGAGTTTAGGGAATAACGTAAAAGCAATCGAATCATACAAAGAAGCCATTCGCTTCAAGCCTGATTTTGCCGAGGTGCATTATAATCTTGGGAATGCCTATAGGAATTCAGGAAATAACGTAAAAGCAATAGAATCATACAAAGAAGCTATCCATCTCAAGCCTGCTTATGCCGAGGCGCATAGTAATATTGGGGTGGCCTATACCGAGTTGTGGGATGATCTGCTTTGTTGAATAATTATTTTGAGGAGTGATATAAAAGTTAAAGTAAAACAGGGTCATAGACGAAAATACTTGTAGACAACAGTATTTTTATAAGGAGAACCCGTCTATGGCCCCTGATTTATTATGTGAATCGGCA